>NZ_JABXGK010000005.1:0-34092 GCF_013364395.1 Vibrio mediterranei
CTCAATGAATACTGACTTTAAACTACCTTAGTAATCTAAAGCTATTATCGTTCCAACAGAACGATAATGAATTGACTGTGCCAAGTCTTTCGACTTGATTGGTCACTCAGTTCATTGAAAACCTAATTTGAAACCGAAGTTTCTAATTTGATTATCATCAACGAGTGCCCACACAGATTGATAGGTTTATATTGTTAAAGAACAGTACTTCAATGGACTAAACTATTGTTTTTAAGCTTTTCAGCTTTCCGTTGAAGTGGGCGGCCATTTTAACTAGATAACTTGTCGTGTCAACCACTTTTTCAAATTATTTTCGTTAAGGCTTTTGCCCTTCCAGACCTTTCAGGCTCTTGCTTTGCTGCCTTCCCGTCTGGTGGTGCGCATTATAGGGAGTTCCACTTTTGGCGCAACCCCTTTTTTAATATTTTTTGGAAAAAAAGCGCTTTTGCTGAAAATTGCATCATAAAAGCAAAAGGAGAGTATAAAAACTCTCCTTTTGGCCACAAAACTCTAACATTTAGATAAATGCGTAAGCATCACCAAACATATGATCAGACTTTGCTTGCTTGGATTGCGTGAACTGCTCACGAGCGGCACCAGCCATTTCAAATCGGCCTGCTATATAGATATCAAAATCCGCTAACGTCTCAAAATCTTCACTCACAGCTTGCAACACATTACCTTTTTTCCCAGACCACTCCACTGACGCATCTTCAATAACCGGAATGAACTGAATACGTTGATGCTGCTTAGCAATTTCCATCAGCTCTTTTTTGGCATAGAGCTGAGCTTCATCGCGACCGCCCCAGTAGAGGTGGATCGGCTGTTCGATATTTTGGCTGATGCAGTGATCAAGAATCGAGCGCACATAGCTAAACCCAGTACCGCCAGCAATCAATAGTATAGGTCGCTGGTTATCTTCACGAATCCAAGCCTCACCATGAGGTGCATCAATAGTGATGTCACCACCGTTCGCTAGCGCTTGTTTCATTGATTCGACGACTTCGATAGCGTAAGCATTATGCTCAGCCGCACCAATATGGAGTTCGATCTCGCCTTCGTGACGACAAGGGCTACTAGCAATAGAGAATGGGCGCTTATCTGCTTCTCCCATTACTACCATTAAATACTGACCAGCTTTAAAGCTCACTGGTTGCTCCGGGTGCAGCAAGATTTGATAGGTGTTTGCTGCTAAAGGCTCAATCGACTTTACTTTACATTTTACTGTCATGTTTTATCTCTTTTATTCGTCACTGAAAGTAATCACCAGATCGCTTTCAGCATAAGCAAGGCAAGAGAACATCCAACCTTGCTGTTTTTCTTTTTCAGTTAACATTGGCTCTAAGTCATAACTGACTTGTCCTGACTCTATTCGACATAAGCAAGAAGCACAGGCCCCGACTCGGCATCGATGTGGAAACGCGAGGTTTTGGTTGAGCGCTGCCTCTAAGATGGTTTCCCCATCACTCACCTTAAATTCAAGATTCTGAGGCTTTAGCCTTACATGCTTGGTCATAAGATATTAAGCTGATCCCAAATAGCATCTATCTTCTCGACCAACTGCGGATCTTTCTTTATTGGAATACCCCATTCCCGCTCAACTTCTGTTTCCAACTTGTTGGTGGCGTCTAATAGTGCTCGAGAACTCACATCGTTAGTCATGACAGTATCACGAGCAGGATCCATTCTTGTAGTAATTGCCCAGATTACGTCATTCCAGTCTCTAACATTGACGTCTTCATCACACGCTACCATAAACTTAATGTCAAAGTAGCAAGCAACCAATTCAGCAATACCCTTCATTACTTCCACGGCCTGACCTGCGCGTTGCTTATTTAATGTTAGTAACACCATACGACTTGAACCTGTTCCAGGCGCAACATACAAATCTATAACTTCAGGATACTGAGCAACTATCTCGCTTTTCAATGCATTTTCGTCAAATGCATGAGCGGTTTCGATGGTACCTGAAGGTCCAAACTTATTCTCACCAAGAGCAACTTCTGCATCCCACTTTATCGTCGCATCCAATCCCATCTTGGAACCAAGCCCAACAACCGGAGAGGCAAAGTCCAACGAGTCAATGGGGGTGCTTTCAATCATCAACGTATCTCGACCTGGCAACATATGCTCATTCATGGCCTGAGTGACATCAGTCCAATTACGAGCATTAACACTCTCATCGCACACAATGACAAACTTGGTATACATAAATTGTCGCAGGAATGACCACACTCCCATCATCACTCGTTTAGCATGACCGGGATATTGCTTCTTCATTGTCACCACTGCCATGCGGTACGAGCAACCTTCCGGTGGAAGATAAAAATCTTCTATTTCAGGAAATTGCTTTTGTAAAATTGGCACAAAGACTTCGTTAAGCGCCACACCTAATACGGCAGGTTCATCAGGTGGACGTCCAGTATACGTGCTGTGATAGATAGGATTCTGACGCATAGTAACGTGAGTTATGGTAAACACGTGGTGTTTTTCTACTTCGTTGTAGTAACCCGTGTGATCACCATAAGGTCCCTCATCCGCAAACTCATTCGGGTCAATGTAGCCTTCAAGAACGATCTCCGCACTCGCCGGAACCTCTAAATCGTTACTGATGGATTTGACCACTTCAGTTTTTTCACCCCGTAATAAACCAGCAAACGCGTACTCTGACAACGTATCTGGTACAGGAGTTACCGCCCCTAAGATAGTGGCGGGGTCAGCACCGAAAGCAACCGATACTGGAAAAGGTTTACCTGGATTGGTTTCCATCCAATCACGCAGGTCCAACGCTCCACCTCGGTGAGCAAGCCAACGCATGATGATTTTATTCTTGGCAATCTTTTGTTGACGATAAATGCCCAAGTTTTGTCGTTTCTTATTTGGCCCTTTGGTTACGGTCAGACCCCAAGTGAGTAATGGCGCAACATCGTCTGGCCAGCAGCTCATTACTGGAATTTTGTCAAGATCGACCTCTTCACCTTGCCAAACTATTTCTTGGCACTTTGCCTTGCGTAGTCTTTTAACTGGCATATTGAGGACTTGTTTAAAGACAGGAATCTTATCGATCGCATCTTTAAACCCTCTCGGTGGCTCAGGCTCTTTTAGGTAAGCCAATAACTTACCTACTTCACGAAGCTCCGAGACTTGCTGGCGCCCCATCCCAATGGCTACTCGTTCAGAAGTACCAAATAAATTTGTTAACACAGGAACATCATAGCCAATGGGGTTTTCGAACAACAATGCCGGCCCCCCCGCTCGTAATGTGCGGTCACTGATCTCAGTCATTTCATAGTCTGGGTCGACAGGGTGAGAAATGCGTTTAAGTAGCCCTTGGCTTTCCAAGTGCTGAATAAAGTCTCGTAAATCCTTAAAATTCATAGGGGTAACATCGCCTTGAAAGATGCACGCATTATATACGCAAACCCACCTATGAGTGAAATTTGCGCTTCAAACACTGGACGAAACTAGTTGGACAACGCCTGCAGAATTAAGCTAGCTTTTACTTGGCTATTTGACGAAGCGACATCTCTAACCCAACCACTATGACCATTTTGCGCTAATTGAGTGGCAACGAAACTGGCATCATCAACACTTGTCATACGGGCGACAAGAAAATTCTTTACGTTTTCAGGCAATGGATTAATGCTTGCCAATTCTGTAATGGCTTGTTGTTTTAAGCTAGGGTTACGGGATGCTAACATGATCTGATGCATCGCAAATGGAGACTTCACTTGAGCCAAACGTTCAAGCTCAGCTTGGCTATGGTAGTCTGCACGCATTTTCCACAGCAGTTCATACAACTTTTCATCCTGATTGACCTGCGCCATACGCACCAATACTCGAGTTGAAGGTAGCCATTCTGTAATCGTTGCTTCAGTCAGTTGCTTGGTCAAATAGGCGTTGGCTTCTGGTGACAAACTATCAAACTCACGAACTAATAGATCTTCACGAATTTGTCTATCGTAATCCGTCCCTTCAGATAACCAGTCTCGCAAAACAAGCTCTTCTCGCTCGACTTGTAGTATGAACTCTAAAGTTTTTTGGTCGCTATTCCAGCTTTTGATAAGACGCGCAGAGATGGCAGGATAATTAAAGGCGGGTATCGAAAACTCGTAACCATCGCCACGCTCCAGCATAGTATAGGTCGTAGGAAGAGATTTCTGACTTTTTACGAAAATCGCCATTTTAGGCGTCAAGATGATGCTGCGCTGCTCGATTTCTTGCAACAGCACATACCGAGCTACCTCTTGTTGAGGTAGAGCTAAACGATTGAGAGCAAACTTTAATCCGTCAATATCGTCCTTCATCACCAGATCCATATATTCAGTGACTTTCTGCTGAACAATAGGATTGCTGATCCATTGATTGACTTCTTGTTGCGTCATCTCCTTCGACGCGAATGCTGGCTGCGACAACAACGCAGCAAATACTAGGAGAAGAGACGCTAACCATCCTTGTAGCATATTAACCTCCTGTTAACACTTTTGATATTGTGCGCTGGAAAGAGGTTAAGTGCAAACAAAAACGCCACCCATATTGGGTGACGTTTAAAATCTGAGATTTGCTGTCAGCTTAAAATGTATTACTGACGACGCATCGCATCAAAGAACTCATCGTTCGTCTTCGTCATTGCTAACTTATCAATGAGGAACTCCATTGCGTCTGTTTCGCCCATAGGGTGAACAATCTTACGTAGAATCCACATTTTCTGTAGCTCATCCGACTTAGTCAGTAGTTCTTCGCGACGTGTACCTGAACGGTTGAAATCGATCGCAGGGAAAACACGTTTTTCAGCAATCTTACGGTTTAGGTGCAGTTCCATGTTACCTGTACCTTTAAACTCTTCGTAGATAACTTCATCCATCTTAGAACCAGTATCAACTAGTGCCGTTGCGATGATAGTTAGGCTTCCGCCTTCTTCTACATTACGAGCCGCGCCGAAGAAACGCTTTGGACGATGCAATGCGTTAGCATCAACACCACCAGTAAGAACCTTACCAGAAGAAGGTACTACTGTGTTGTATGCACGCGCTAGACGAGTGATAGAGTCTAGTAGGATAACCACATCTTTCTTGTGTTCAACAAGACGCTTCGCTTTCTCAATCACCATCTCAGCAACTTGAACGTGACGAGATGCTGGCTCATCAAACGTCGATGCAACAACTTCACCTTTAACTAGGCGCTGCATCTCTGTTACTTCCTCTGGACGCTCATCGATAAGTAGAACCATCAATTCACATTCAGGGTGGTTGTGAGCGATGCTCTGAGCGATGTTCTGAAGCAACATTGTCTTACCCGCTTTTGGCGGAGCAACAATCAGACCACGCTGACCTTTACCAATTGGTGATGCAAGGTCAAGAACACGAGCGGTAATATCTTCTGTTGAACCGTTACCACGCTCCATTGTCATACGCTCATTCGCATGCAGAGGTGTTAGGTTTTCAAATAGAATCTTATTACGTGCGTTATCAGGTTTGTCGTCATTAACCGTGTTAACTTTTAGCAGAGCAAAATAGCGCTCACCGTCTTTTGGTGGACGAATTTTACCAGCGATTGAGTCACCTGTGCGAAGGTTAAAACGACGAATCTGACTTGGAGAAACATAAATGTCGTCTGGACCCGCAAGGTACGAGCTGTCTGCGCTACGCAGGAAACCAAAACCGTCTTGAAGAATCTCTAAGACCCCGTCACCAAAGATATCTTCACCACTTTTCGCATGGGCTTTTAAGATGGCGAAAATGATGTCTTGCTTACGCAGACGAGCTAAATTTTCCAGACCAAGAGATTCGCCAAGTTTAACGAGCTCAGAAACAGGTCTGTTCTTCAATTCTGTTAAGTTCATTGTGGTGGATGTTTGTTTAGTCAAAATAGGATCTGTTTTGTTGTTAAGAAGGATTTGGTCTCAGGATCGACCAAGAAGTGAACACTTGTTTATTTAACGTGCGATAAATTATCACTAAAACTGAGTCTAGTCTAGCTTTGAAAAAAACAAAACCGTGTATTTGTTAAGATACACGGTTTTCGTTACTTTTCATTATAGATTCGCATCCAAGAACTCTTTAAGTTGAGTCTTTGATAGCGCACCAACTTTCGTTGCTGCTACGCCACCGTCTTTGAAAAGAAGTAGCGTTGGGATACCGCGAATACCAAACTTAGGTGGAGTACCTGCGTTTTGGTCAATGTTAAGTTTACCGATAGTGAGTTTGCCTTCGTACTCATCTGCGATTTCATCGAGGATTGGGGCAATCATTTTACAAGGACCACACCACTCCGCCCAGAAGTCAACAAGAACCGGGCCTGCAGCGTTAATTACGTCAGTTTCAAAACCGTCATCCGTCAGCTGCAAAATCTTTTCACTCATCTTTCACTCCGATATTTTTTGTATTGATGAGATAATCACCAACAATTAGATCTCCTATTGGAATGTATTTACCTTCGTATTGCAAGCTTAAGCTGATATTCTATACCGATGAAAAAGACGCATATCACAGAGCAAAAGTTCGCCGAATTAGATTTGCAGCCGCAAATCATTGAAGGATTGGAAAAAAAAGGGTTCGAGTATTGTACCCCTATCCAAGCCTTGGCGTTGCCGGTACTGCTCGCCGGCCGAGATATTGCAGGACAGGCCCAAACCGGGACTGGAAAAACGCTTGCGTTTTTAACTGCTACTTTTAATCACCTACTAACAACGCCAGAACATGATGGCCGCAAGCCAAACCAACCGCGTGCGATTATCATGGCTCCGACTCGCGAACTTGCTATCCAGATCCAAAACGATGCCAAACCGTTGATTGAGAGTACAGGGCTAAAGACTGCACTCGCCTACGGCGGCGACAGCTACGATAAGCAGCTCGCTAAACTCGAAGAAGGCGTCGATATCCTTATCGGTACCTGTGGTCGTATTATCGATTTCTACAAACAGCGTGTTTTCAATCTCAACAACATTCAAGCAGTGGTATTGGATGAAGCCGACCGCATGTTCGATCTTGGTTTCATTAAAGACATTCGCTTTTTGTTCCGTCGCATGCCTGAGCCAAAAGACCGTTTGAACATGCTGTTCTCTGCAACATTATCTTATCGCGTTCAAGAACTGGCATTCGAACACATGCACAACCCTGAGCACGTCGTTGTCGAGCCAGAGCAAAAAACTGGTCACCGAATTAAAGAAGAGCTGTTCTACCCATCGAACAATGAAAAAATGGCTCTGCTACAGACTCTCGTGGAAGAAGAGTGGCCAGACCGCGCTATCATCTTTGCTAACACTAAACACAAGTGTGAGAAGGTTTGGGGGCACCTAGCTGCCGACGGCCACCGTGTCGGCCTGCTGACTGGCGATGTTCCTCAGAAGAAACGTGAGAAAATTCTAGAGCAATTTACTCGTGGTGATGTCGATATTCTGGTTGCGACCGATGTGGCAGCTCGTGGTCTGCATATTCCTCAAGTAACTCACGTATTCAATTACGACTTGCCTGACGATTGTGAAGATTACGTTCACCGTATTGGCCGTACTGGCCGTGCTGGTGCAAGTGGTCACTCCATCAGCTTTGCTTGTGAAGAATACGCGATCAATTTGCCAGCAATTGAAGAGTACATTGAGCACCAAATCCCCGTCTCAGACTACGATTCCAGTGCACTACTTACAGAACTGCCTGCGCCACTAGTTCTGAAAAGCCGTAACTCAGGTCAGCGCCGTACCAACACTGGTGGCTCAAGACCGTCAAACAGAAAGCCTCAAAGAAGGCCAAGAGCGCAACGATCTTAACAGGAAGTAAGCAGTATTTATGAGTCTCGCAGTGAATTCTTCGCCACTCTACGCTGCCATTGATTTAGGCTCCAACAGTTTCCATATGTTGGTGGTTCGTCATATTGATGGCAGTGTTCAAACGATGGCTAAAATTAAACGGAAAGTTCGTTTAGCCGCTGGTCTAGATGCCGAGTTAGCGCTTAGCCAAGAAGCGATGCAACGCGGTTGGGAATGTTTAAGCCTCTTTGCGGAAAGGCTACAAGACATCCCGAAAGAAAATATCCGTATCGTTGGGACCGCGACTCTGAGAACCGCGACTAATGTGGATGTTTTCTTAGAGAAAGCCAATGACATTCTTGGTTATCCAATACAAGTCATCTGTGGTGAAGAAGAAGCTGCAACCATCTACAAAGGTGTCGCCCATACCTCGGGCGGGACTGGCCGTAGATTGGTGGTCGATATTGGTGGCGCAAGCACAGAGCTTATTATTGGTGAAGGTTTTGAGCCTAAAGCTCTCACCAGTCTAAAAATGGGCTGCGTGACTTGGCTTGAGCATTACTTCAAAGACCGACAGCTTAATAAAGCTAACTTTGAACGTGCCATTGAAGGAGCTAAGCAAGCACTCGCACCGATTCTCGACAATTACCAGCGTATTGGTTGGGATGTTTGTGTTGGCGCTAGTGGTACCGTGCAAGCTCTACAAGAGATCATGCTGGCTCAAGGTATGGATGAAGTCATCACTCATGCCAAACTAAAGCGTCTTCAAAAACAAGCCATGCAAGCCGATCATTTGGAAGAGCTGGATATCGACGGCCTAACTCTAGAACGCGCACTAGTATTCCCTAGTGGTTTGTCCATTCTGATTGCCATCTTTGAACTTCTTAACATTGACTCTATGACACTGGCCGGAGGCGCACTGCGCGAAGGCATGGTGTATGACATGGTCGAAGAGTTGCAACAAGATGACATCCGTGCTCGAACCATCAATAGCGTTCAATCGCGCTGTCAGTTAGATGTGGAATATGGCGAACAGGTCGCAACTACGGCTCTGCAACTGCTCAAAGATTGTGGTGGTGATACCTGGCTCGAGGAGCCACAAGCACCAGCTTTGCTTGAATGTGCATCCAAGCTTCATGAAATTGGTCTTACTCTTGACTTCAAAAAGGCTGGCGAACATAGTGCGTACTTACTAACCAACTTAGATTTACCGGGTTTTACTCGTGCACAAAAACACCTGTTAGCGGAAGTTGTACGTCGATATAAGGATCAGCTTAGTCCTTTGCCAGCACAACATGCGCTGTCAAATAAAAGTGCCGAGCGTGTACTACGACTATTACGTTTAGCGGTAATTATCACTCATAGACGTAAGCGAGAGTTACAGCCGAATATCTCAGTAGCATGCAAAGATAATCGACTTACCCTTTCGATAGATAAACTGTGGCTAGAGCAAAACCCATTGTCTGCAGCAGAATTAGAAATTGAATCGAACCGTCAGTCCGACATGGGTTGGCCGCTCGACATTCAAGCGCTATAACAGATAGTACGAAGATTAAAAAAAATCCCGAACATCACAGGTTCGGGATTTTTTTATTTGTCTGCCGATTAGGCGTTCACACCAGTAACCGAAATATTCGGGTTTACAGCGGTTAACTTCTTCACTAAGAAGTTCAATAGCACACCATACATAGGCACAAATAAGCCTAGGCTGATCACTAACTTAAAGCCGTAGTCGACTAAGGCGATTTCTGTCCAATGTTCAGCCATAAATGGATCTGGACTCTGGTAAAACGCGATAGCAAAGAAGGCTAAGGTATCAAGCGCATTACCAAATAGTGTCGAACAGGTCGGTGCCACCCACCATTGCTTCATTTGACGTAAGCGGTTGAATACATGAACATCAAGAATCTGTCCTAATAGATATGCCATAAAACTTGCCGCCGCAATACGCGCGACAAACAAGTTAAACTCTCCCAGATGACTCAATCCTTGAAACTGGCCTTCAAAGAACAGTACCGATAGCGCATACGACACCGCTAAAGCTGGCAACATAACTAGGAAAATGATTCTACGCGCTAACCCAGCACCGAAAATACGGACAGTCAAGTCGGTCGCTAAGAAGATAAAAGGAAAAGTAAAAGCGCCCCAAGTGGTGTGGAAACCAAAAATAGTAAAGGGTAGCTGCACTAGATAATTACTGGACGCAATAATCACTAAGTGAAAGAGAACTAAAAATGTTAGGGCTTTGCGCTGTTGCGCAGGAGAAAACGGGCTCATATTGTACCTTTTTCGTTTTGCTTGGGGTTGAGGGAACCCAAGGTGAGGCACAGCCTCTGGTTACTAAAATTAAGTGTTTGTTGGCTACTTAAGTAGCGGCGGGCGATTATACATTAATCAATTTTAGGTGCAATAGTTCGATATAGAGCAAACGTTTACTGATGAAAATAGACTAGAATCCGCGTCGAAATATACTCGCAAGAAAATCAAATTCGTCTTTGCTACCAGTAACATCTAGCGCCTCAAACCACATGAGTTCACTGTAATGCTCGCCCTTTAATAACATTCGGCAGCCTTCAAAATCCACCAGCCACGTGTGAATATCCGCATCCCATTGTTTCTCAACCACAGTGGCAGATAACTGAGCAACTAAAGAACTGGCTATGGTATCAAAACTGTCAAAATCAAAGCTTGGTGTAACAAGCACCAACTTCCCTTCCGCCTCGATATAATCTCGCAAACCAAAATCAGCCATGTTGGGTCAAATGCTCCTGTATTAGATCAAGGAAAGGGTCAGCATACTTCTCTAATTTACGTTCACCAACGCCGTTCACTGCCAGCATTTCACCGTAAGAGGTGGGCAGTATTTCTGCCATATCAATCAGGGTTGCATCACTGAAGACGACATAAGGAGGTAAACCATCTTCGTCGGCAATCGACTTACGTAGCTTACGCAGTTTGGCAAACAGCTTCTTATCGTAATGCTTAGAAGCAAGTTTGTCAGATTTGGCACTTCGTGCAGCCGTATCCAGTCGAGGCACTGCCAACTCTAGGCTGTTTTCTCCACGTAACAGAGGGCGTGCCTCTTCGGTCAGCTGCAATGTCGAGTTTCGGGTGATATTTTGGCTAAGCAAACCTTTGTGTATTAGCTGCCTAAATATGCTCACCCAGTAATCATGACTATGATCACGTCCAATGCCATAAGTCGTCAGCTTGTCGTGTCCATGTTCACGAATACGAATGTTCGACATACCACGCAACACTTCAACCACATAGCTAATACCAAAGCTCTGGTTGACACGATAGACACAAGACAACGCTTTTTGCGCTTCTTGCGTCGCATCAAAATGTTTCGGAGGGTCGAGACATATATCGCAGTTGCCGCATGGCTTCTCACTATACTCACCGAAATAATTCAACAGCACTTGGCGTCGGCATGTCTGCGCTTCAGCAAACGCATTCATGGCGTTGAGCTTATGACTTTCTACCTGCTTTTGTGGCCCTTCTTCTTTTTCATCCAACATACGGCGCAGCCAACCAATGTCGGCAGGGTCATAGAGCATCATTGCTTCTGCTGGCAATCCATCACGCCCCGCTCGCCCAGTTTCTTGGTAGTAAGACTCAATATTACGAGGAATATCAAAATGCGCGACGAAACGCACATTGGGTTTGTTAATCCCCATACCAAAGGCGACTGTCGCAACAACTACTTGAATATCATCACGTTGAAACGCGTCTTGGACATAGGCTCTTTCATCCATATCCATGCCAGCATGATAGCCTGCAGCACGCACATGGTTGGCGCACAGCTTCTCGGTCAACATCTCGACTTTCTTACGGCTGCCGCAATAGATGATGCCACTGCCTCCTTTATTCTCCCCTAAGAAGCGCACTATCTGAGAAACTGGCTTATGTTTCTCCACTAGCGTATAGCGGATATTAGGACGGTCAAAACTGCCAAGATATTCATGGGGATTATTGAGATTAAGACGGTGGATAATGTCTTTACGAGTTGCATCATCTGCAGTGGCAGTCAGCGCCACCATAGGAACAAAAGGGAACCACTCCTTTAAACGGCCTAAGGCTGCATATTCTGGCCTAAAGTCATGTCCCCATTGAGAAATACAGTGCGCTTCATCGACCGCTATCATCGACAACTCAAGATGCTCTAGACGTTCAATGAAGTCGTGCATTAACACTCGTTCTGGCGATACGTAAATCAGCTTCAGTTGACCGTTGTTCATACGGCGGTAGATATCAATCAGGGTTTCTTTAGATTGGGTTGAGTTAATGCACTCAGCAGCAACGCCATCGGCCTTTAACTGATCCACCTGGTCTTTCATTAGTGAAATTAGTGGAGAGATCACCAGCGTAATACCACTACGAACTAAGGCCGGAATCTGATAACACAGAGATTTACCACCACCTGTGGGCATAATGACTAGGCCATCATTGCCTTCAATGGCGCTATCGATAACTTCCTGCTGTCCGGGACGAAATTCTTGATAGCCGAACACCGATTCCAAAACAGACTGTGAACTTGGTTGAGATTCAGATTGTTCAGCAAGTAACACAGCGGTCATGCAATATCCCGAGAAAATGGTAGGTCGAAAACGCTACATTGTAGAGATGTTCCTATGGGAAAGAAACTCATAATCATGGCCAACACTAATAAAAAACGTCCGCTAAACGCGCAATAATTAGTCCAATGGATGACAACACGTTATACTCAAGACCTTTCCTCCCTTTATGGCCTTCATGGCCCGCTCTTGAGAAAATTTGCATGTCACTAGAAGAACAACAAAAAGCCAAACATGGCGTACTATTAGCGATCGGTGCCTATACCATGTGGGGTATTGCCCCTATTTACTTCAAAGCGCTGTCTGAAGTATCGCCGCTAGAGATTTTAAGTCACCGTGTTATTTGGTCGTTCTTTTTATTGACTGCACTACTGCATTTTGGCCGTCGTTGGCGCAGTGTGAGAGACGTATTTCGTTCTAAAAAAAAGATGGGCTATTTGATCACAACCGCTTTGCTCGTCGGTGTGAATTGGCTGATTTTTATTTGGGCGGTAAATGCAAACCACATGCTTGATGCTAGCCTTGGTTATTACATCAATCCATTGATTAATGTGATTCTAGGGATGTTGTTCTTAGGAGAGCGACTAAGAAAGCTACAGTGGTTTGCAGTCGCTCTGGCAACCATCGGAGTACTGATTCAACTTATTGCCTTTGGCTCGGTACCTATTGTTGCCCTTGCGCTAGCGATGAGCTTTGGTTTGTATGGTTTATTAAGAAAGAAGGTCAGTTTGGATGCACAGACGGGACTGTTTATCGAGACCTTAGTCATGCTGCCAGCTGCCGCAATTTATGTGTTGTTCATTGCCAGCACCCCAACCTCAAACATGTTGGCAAATCCAGCCACACTGAACATACTGTTGATTTCTGCCGGCATTGTGACCACACTGCCTTTGTTGTGTTTCACGGGTGCAGCGACACGTCTGAAGCTATCGACACTCGGCTTTTTCCAGTACATCGGCCCTAGCTTGATGTTCTTGCTAGCCGTGCTGGTTTACGGTGAAGCGTTCACTTTAGACAAGGCACTGACGTTCGGCTTTATTTGGGGTGCACTGGTCGTGTTCAGTTTTGATGGCATTAAAACCAGCCGAACCAACAAAAGAATTAACGCTCAGTAATCCTACAGGGTGTCCGTTTTTTACAAGACGCTTATGCCTCTGAACGATAAACTGACACCATTGGATTGATATTAGGAGGTTGTTTTGCAGCAGATTAGTTACCTGTCTTCGCCAATCCCTGATATCAATTTAATCAGTGGTTGTTACAAAGAGTTTGCGTTTCAGAAACACTATCATCTCGATTATCATTTTGGCTTGATCGTCAATGGTCAACAGCAGTTTCATTTAAAAGGTCAAAGCTATACCAGTGGGCCTGGAGACTTGGTATTGATGCCACCGGATGAATTGCACGATGGCCAAGCTCGCTTTGATGAAGGCTATGAAGTCAAAGTGCTTGCTGTATCACCACAGTGGTTATCACAACTCAAGCCCAGCAACCACCAAGGTCAATTGGGCTTTCACAGTCCAATTGTTCAAGAGCCAATGCTGTTTCGTGCCTTACTTAACACCCACTTAGCGTTGAGTGATGAAAACATCAGCGCTCTCGCGCGTGATTGTTTACCGCATGAAAGCTTTGAGCAACTGCTCAATAGGCACGCTAAACCAACTTGTGCTTATGTACAACCTATTGGTACTAAACAGCTAACTCAAGTTCGTGACTATGTGATGAGCCATCTTGACCAACCAATCCGTTTGGAGCAGTTGGCTAAATTGTGCGACCTCAGTGAAAGGCAATTCCAGCGCCTTTTTAAGCAAGCGACGGGCATGTCTCCACACGCTTGGTTAACTCGCCTTCGCTTGGAAAAAAGCATGGCGTTAGTTAAAGCTGGTCAGCCCTCCGCTCAAGTTGCATTGCAAACTGGCTTTTATGACCAAGCGCACTTTAGTAAGGCTTTTCGTAGCGTCTACGGCATTTCACCTTCCCATATCAACTAACAAGCTATATCCAACATGAACGAAATCACAATCCTAATGACACTGGCAACAGTTCATTTCATTGCCCTCATGAGCCCTGGGCCCGACTTTGCTTTAGTGGTACAAAATGCCACGCGGTTTGGTCGTCAGACTGGCTTCTACATCGCTTTAGGCTTGTCATTTGGCATCTTATTGCATTCCATCTTAAGTTTAACTGGTGTGAGCTATGTCGTTCACCAACACCCAACACTGTTTGCGATGGTCCAAATCGCCGGTGGTAGCTATCTGCTCTATCTGGGAATCGGTGCATTACGCTCTGTAGTTTCACGCTGGGGATTGCGCCACCAGCCAGCGGAGTTAGCTAACGACCCGAGTTTATTACTATCGAGTCGACGACAAGCTTTCTCTCGAGGCTTTACAACCAATATCCTCAATCCTAAAGCCTTGGTGTTTTTTATTAGTTTGATGTCGACGTTGGTGCCATCTTCTATGTCGGTTCCAGGTAAATTGATAGCGTTAGCCATTCTATGGTCATTATCTCTTGCGTGGTTCTCATTTTTAGCTTGGGCACTTTCGACAAAAGGTATGCAACGTAAGTTAGGATCCGCCTCAATCTACATTGATGCTTTGTGTGGATTGCTCTTTTCTGGCATTGGTTTGACGATCTTATTGCAGGTTCTGCTGTCGCTGTAAGAGCAACTTACTCCATTCGACACTCTTCGTGTAAGAGATCTCTCACAAAGCGGTAGGTCATTATCGCTTTGTACTCCAAGACTTAGACCAAGACTAACGATAAGTTATTGATTTTAAATAATTGTCGATTTTTCTCATTGATAAGATACGGGACTTTTTCGCCTCAACGCGATTGCTCTAAAGCGAGTATCATTTAATATTAACCATGTCGGAAGGAATCTGACACGGAACAGGAAACGCTCAGGGATTTGGGCATCTTCAGGAAGAAGATACGGTTATTCAGGATGAATGGTCGGCACGGAAAGCAAATTGGACATTGAATGGACGCAATAGTAACTAGGATGGTTACTACTAAGGAAAGACAATGGACACCTCTGGATGAGGCAAGGACTTAACATCAGGAAGATGTCAGGGACACCGCTCAGGGATCAAGTGAAGTGCGCTAACGAGGATTGTTAGCAGGTCAGGATAAGACCAATGGACACCGCTAGGAAGGCGACGAAAGGAATACGCTGAAGGAATACAGCACACTATCAAGGATTAGATGCATGGAGCACCTATAGTAGCCGGATTGCTGCGAGTAAGACCATAACCCCGCAGGGCGTAAGCCCTCGGGGTTTTTCTTTATCTGTATCCCAGGTTAGAACTGAACTCGTAAAGCACAAATAAAAAAAGCAGCCTGAGCTGCTTTTTTAGTATTTGGATCATGGGGAACCTAAAGCTGTTCAAGCTTCGCGTATTGAGTAACCAACCACTTAATCCCTTCGCCATTAAAGGCTACTTGAACTCGACTTTGCGGCCCACTACCTTCAAAGTTAATAATCGTTCCTTCGCCGAATTTCGGGTGCTTCACTCGCGCTCCCAAATTAAATCCGGTTTCATTGAAGTTGTTCTTCACCTCAGTTTGACTGAATCGCCCCGAGCTTGTTGGTCTGCTGACCTGTGCTTTCATCCGTACTTCTTGCAGACATGTCTCCGGCAGTTCACGAATAAATCGCGATGGCTTGTGGTATTTGTCTTGACCGTACAGACGACGCATTTCTGCATAGGTTATAAAGAGTTTTTCCATCGCACGCGTCATACCTACGTAACACAAGCGGCGCTCTTCCTCTAACCTGCCCGCTTCTTCTGCTGACATCTGACTTGGGAACATGCCTTCCTCTACCCCAACCATAAATACCATTGGGAACTCTAACCCTTTAGCACTGTGGAGCGTCATTAATTGCACTGCATCATCAAACTCATCTGCCTGACCTTCACCCGCTTCGAGGGCGGCGTGGGTTAGGAATGCGGTCAGCAATGTCATATCTTCAGCCTCTTCCGGCTTTTCGAATTGACGAGTTGCGGTAACCAGTTCCTCCAAGTTTTCAATACGTGCCTTGGATTTCTCACCTTTTTCCTGCTCATACATCAAGAACAAACCTGAGGTTTTGATAACATGATCGGTTTGCTCATGCAGTGCTGATTCAAAGGTATCGTCTTCTAATGCATTAATAAGTTCGATGAAACGCGATAACGCTCCTGCTGCGCGCCCGGCAAACACCTTCTCTTCCAGTAGTGCATTACTCGCTTCCCATAATGTCGCACCGCGATCTCGCGCAGCGAAACGAATGGTATCCAGTGTTTTATCTCCAAGGCCACGAGTTGGGGTATTTACGATACGTTCAAACGCCGCATCGTCATTGCGGTTGGCAATCAATCGTAGGTAACCAAGTGCATCTTTGATTTCTTGACGCTCGAAGAACCGCATACCACCGTAGATTCGATACGGCAGTTGAGCTTGAATAAGCGCTTCTTCTAAAACACGAGACTGGGCGTTATTTCGATATAGCATCGCGCAGTCCGTTAGACTACCGCCTGTTTCCTTCCATTCTTTGATTTTATTGACCGCAAAACGCGCTTCATCTAGCTCATTGTAAGCAGAGTAAACCGAGATTTTTTCGCCTTCATTACCGTCTGTCCACAGCTCTTTACCCATACGCTCTGTGTTATTGACGATCAGTTCATTGGCAGCTTCGAGAATGGTCTTAGTTGAGCGATAATTCTGCTCGAGACGAATGGTTGTCGCACCCAAATATTCATCGAGGAATTTCTGGATGTTCTCGACTTTAGCGCCGCGCCAGCCATAAATAGATTGGTCATCATCACCAACAATCATCACCTTACAATCAGGGCCCGTCATCATTCGTAGCCAAGCATATTGAATGTTGTTGGTGTCTTGGAACTCATCCACCAAAATGTGTTTAAAGCGAGCTTGATAGTGCTCGCGAACAAACTTGTTGTCACGTAGTAGCTCATGAGCGCGCAGCAAGATTTCGGCAAAATCCACCAGCCCTGCTCGATCGCACGCTTCTTGATAGGCGGTATAGATTTGCAAATAGGTCTTCGTTACAGGATCTTGATAGCTATCAATGTGTTGAGGCCTCAAACCTTCATCTTTCTTACCATTGATCCACCATGCAGCCTGACGTGCTGGCCACTGTTTCTCATCTAGATTCTGAGCTTTTATCAATCGCTTCAGTAGGCGTTGTTGGTCATCAGAGTCTAGAATTTGAAAATCTTCTGGCAGCTTCGCATCGAGATAATGAGCGCGCAGTATACGATGGCAAATACCATGGAAAGTACCGTTCCACATCCCCGACGAACTGCCCATCATCAACTCTTCGATTCGCCCTCTCATCTCTGCAGCAGCTTTATTGGTGAAGGTCACTGACATGATGGAGAACGGAGAGGCATTTTCCACCGACATTAACCAAGCGATACGGTGAACAAGTACGCGTGTTTTGCCACTACCAGCACCAGCTAGCACCAACATATGCTCTAAAGGAGCTGCAACAGCTTCACGTTGTTTGTCATTAAGGCCGTCGAGAAGAAGAGATGGATCCATGATACTTAGCTACTGGTTATTTATACATATCGATTGATTATAACTCAAACAGTGTTCTGGTTTCAGAAAAATATCAGTTTTTTTATTTTGATTTAAATTCTTTAAAATCAAGTAAATAAAATAATATTTAACACTTTTTTAAATATTTTGTGAATAAATTGAAAGATTTTCGAAGCCCTTCCTATCCTATTGAATAAGCAAGTCGCAACTAAGCGCTTGTGAAAAGAAACCACAAGGATCAAGTCTCGAGGAAGTTACTATGAAAACTACAAATCTAGCTATCACTGCTGCAGTTACCGGTCTAATCGCTCTAGGTGGCACTATGCTTACTGCCGCTCCAGCTCATGCTGCAGAAAAAGAGAAATGCTACGGCGTATCAAAGGCAGGTAAAAATGACTGTGCTACAAAAACAAGCTCATGTGCTGGTACAGCCAAAGAAGATAATCAAAAAGACGCGTTTGTCGTGGTACCAAAAGGGCTATGTGGCAAGCTTACAGGTGGTAGTACTGAATCTGCATAGAAAGCCTCCAAAGCCGAAAGCAATACTGCTTGCAGCTTAGCTTATTTGTAACTTTGTTTGTTCATCCATTTTCAAGTTACAAGCTACACGAAGGGGCGTCATCGAGCGCCCTTTCACTTTTCTACAGCTTACTCACAATACGCAACAGATCAGGGAGATCACAATGGATCGAAGTCAGGCATTTCAATTAGTCGGTGTGGGTCTACGTACACCTCACCTCGACTACTTCGAACACAATGCTAATCAAGTTGGTTGGTTAGAGATTCATAGTGAGAATTACTTCCAAACAAACAGCACGGAGTATCAGCAGTTATTGGCAATTCGAGAACAGGTAGAGATAAGCTGTCATGGTATTGGCTTGTCACTCGGCTCTACCAGTAAAGTCAACCAATCGCATTTACTGTCACTCCAACAATTAATCCGTGAAATCCAGCCGTTCGTTGTTTCCGATCATCTAAGTTGGAGTGAGCATGGTGGTCACTATTTCAATGACCTATTACCTCTGCCTTACACTGAAGAAGCACTACAACTTTTTTGTCGTAATGTGCAGCAGGTTCAAGACGCCATTCAACGCCCACTGTTAATAGAGAATCCGTCTAGTTATCTTCGTTTCAATCATTCGACGATTCCCGAGTGGGAATTTCTGGCGGAAGTACAGCGGCAAACAGATTGTCGTTTATTACTCGATCTAAACAATGTGCACGTCTCCTGCTTCAACCATCAGTACGATACTAATCAGTACTTAGCGGCCATTGACCCTACCACTGTCGACGAAATTCATCTAGCCGGATTTACTCGTAAGCAATTAGAGCAAGGAGAGATTTGGATTGATACACACAGTGCCCGAGTGTCCGATGAAGTTTGGCAGATCTATAAAGACTGGAATCGTATTAATACACCAGTTCCAACTTTGATCGAATGGGATTTAGACATCCCTGCTCCGCAAGTTCTATTAGAAGAAGCCAATAAAGCCATCGACATCTTACTTGAAGTTCCCCTTACTCAAACGCTAAGGAGTGCATAACAATGACGCTTAACGAGCTCCAACAGCGATTCAGTCAGGCACTCCTCTATCAAAGCACCGGAGAGGACTGTGACATTTTATCCGATCATTTTACCGCGATTGATCGAGTCCAGATCTACCGAAATAACTTTGTTGTTAGCTTATCTGAGGTACTAGCAGCTTGCTATCCTATAACACGCCAACTGGTTGGTGATGAGTGTTTTGATTCGATGGCAAAGCACCATATTACTCAACATCCTCCGCGCTCCGGTAATGTTATGAGTTATGGAGCCGGGTTTGCTGACTCTGTGAGCCAACTTGAAAACATCACACTTGCTGTGCCATATCTGCTGGATGTGATGTCGATTGAATGGTCATTAGACGAACTGCAAAGATCAGAAGACGTTACTTTAAAAGAAGGTCTGGAACCTATCGTCAATTTGGCGTCCGTGCCAGAAAGTCAACATTCAGACTTAGTGTTTCATGTGAAACCTTCTAGTCACTTAATCTACTCGAATTATGCCATCGGTAGTCTTTTCCAAGCAGTAAAAGACCATGAATTCGATAACCTAGACATTAACCAAGCCGAAACGCTACTCATGGTTAAACGAGGTTCTGCTCAACCAACGCTACACATTCTGAATAATCAACTTCAACAGCTATGGGTCGAGATAAGCCATGGCAATCCATTAAAGCGAATAAATCCCGCTCTACTATCTGAACTACCAAACTTGCTTACGTGGGACGTTGTAGCCGGGTTCACTCTATTCGACGAAAGCAATCCAAGGAGTATGGTATGAATACGAAAGTAACACACTGGCTCACGACTTATGACAACCTTATCGAAGCGCTACAACGCGGCTTTGTGCCCTTATTATTAGTGTTCTGTCGACTTTGGGTTTCATGGGTATTTTTTAATTCGGGACTCACCAAGATTGCTTCCTGGGACAGTACTCTCTACTTGTTTGAGTATGAGTATCACGTCCCTCTTATTCCTTGGGAGCTAGCGGCTTATATGGGAACAGCAGCAGAATTGGTGTTGCCTGTCTTCATGGTTCTCGGTTTGTTTACCCGCCCAATGGCAGCAATATTATTTGTGTTTAATATCATTGCGGTTGTTTCTTACCCGCTACTTTGGGAAAAAGGCTTTTATGATCATCAATTATGGGGACTAATGATCTTGATAGTTGTCGTTTGGGGACCGGGACCAATATCTGCAGATAAACTTATCCGCTCTAAATTCAATTAGCATTAATAAGAATGGAAAAAATAACCCCGCTTAGATAAGCGGGGTTATTTTGGGATGTGATTTATTTATTCGCCAGAAACTCTTTAAGTTCTTCTGCGGAAATACCTTGGTCAGAAAGTTCTTTCGCTAATAACTGAACTTGTTCACCTTTGCGAGACTCAATGACTCTCTGAAATTGATACACGATATCACGCAACATGTGGATTGGTACTTGTTTAGCGGCACTGCGGATGCGCTCTTCGCTCTGATTGCCTAATTCATTAAGCAATTTACCAAACATGATTTTTTCTGGAGACTCTTCCATCTGCTCGAGAATGCGAGCCATTTCGTAAGTTGTCAAAGACATTACTGCGTTTATCCAGTTAATAATTAATACGGTGTGTTTATTGCTAAATATACACCTGTTTCTTTAATTGGAAAACAAAATCGTTTTTTAATTAGCCGATTTTTACAGTTTGATGCCAACCTTTGCCAACTTTCGATCTTAGGATAAATAACGCAGGCAACACTAACCACATTTGCATTGCGATCATATAAGGCGCATCAAGACCCGCTCTTTGCATCGTCCCCACGAGTAATCCAGAGCCACTCATTTGAAACAGACCCAACAATGCTGCAGCTGTACCCGCTTTATCTCCAAATGGTGCCAACGCTTTTCCTGCGGAAGCTCCTAGAATCAACGCGAAGCCAATTGACGACATAATCACAGGAAGCATAAATGATGCAGGTGTTGCAAAACGTGCACCCCACGCCATTAACCCACCAGCAACTAATAGTGTGGTAATACCTAATTGTAGTGTTTTGTGAGTACCTATTTTATCCATAATCTTAGGCGCTAGCATACATGCCGCAATGTTAAAGACCGCATTCAAACCAAACCAGTAGGTAAACTCATTCATCGTTAGTCCCATCTTGTCCATCAAAACCACTGGGGCTGAGGTGACATAAGCTAAGATAACACCCATGGCTAATAAGCATAACGACGCATGGAAAACGAACGTCGGAGTTCGCAGTACATCGATGTAGCGCGACAGCGCAAAGTACTGCTGTCCTTCTTGTTTAGGGTTGGTCTCCCGCATGTTGAATAGCACTAAAACACCAACGAACAGCGCGAAGCCGGCCATAAAGCTAAAGTTAGCACGCCAGCCATATTGTTGGGTCAGGTAGCTGCCCAAGATCGGTGCTAACGCAGGAATAAAGCAGATAGCGCCATTAAGATAACTGATCACCTTGCCGCTTTTCTCTGGCCCATACATGTCGCGAACGGTTGCAAAGGCTGCCACAGATGTCGCGCACGCACCTAAGCCTTGCAGCAACCTAGCAGCAAGCATCCAATCAATTGATTGAGCCGCCCACGCCAAGCAAGCACTCAATCCATAGATAGCTATACCGCCGAGAGCAACCGTTCGACGTCCAAGTTTATCCGCAAGGGGACCTGCAAACACTTGTCCTACACCCATAGCAAATAGGAACCACGTAATCGTATCTTGCGCTAACGTATTCTCTACATCGAAAGCCGTAGAGATTTGTGTTAGCGCTGGAAGATAAATATCGATAGCCAGTGGGCTAAAGAATACCAGCATAACTAACGCTGCGATTTGGATTTTTGACGGTGCCGTTTGCAAGGTATTTGCCTCTTACAGATAAGATAACTTTAGATTGTTTGCGCAGAGTTTAGTCTTGTTATGATATGAACAGAAATGGTTTATACTCATTAGTATTATTCCCACTAGGAATGTCTTAACATGAACCTCGAAAAGCTGAGCCGAATTGATCTTAACTTATTGTTGTGTCTGAATGTGTTGCTTGAAGAATGTAACGTGACTCGCGCTGCGAACCGCTTATGCCTAAGTCAATCGGCCGTTAGTAAATCACTTGCCAAACTCAGAGTGCTTTTCGACGACCCATTATTTACTCGCCATGCACATGGTCTGGTGCCTACACCACGAGCATTGCAGCTCAAACCTAAGCTCGAAGTTCTAGTGACTCACATGCAATCGATAACTGAACCACCCGAGTTCTCGCCTACTACCAGTGAATATCGATTCCATATTGCGGCGGTAGAAAGCGTTTATCCGCTTATTATGCCGCACTTCTTACCAGCTATTTTTGGACAAGGACCAAACCTCAGCATTAGCACCCACTCTTGGACTGAGCTGACGTTTGAAAGAATGCAAAAAGGTGAACTTGATTTAGGGATTACAGGTAAAGACATCGATATTAGAGATGCAGTTCGAACCATGTATCCACCTGATGATATCCAAGAGCTTGAAGTGTATCGTGACAACCAAATGTGTTTAGTCCGCGCAAATCACCCTGTGCTATCTAAGCCTTGGAATTTGGAAACCTACTTGTCGCTTCGCCATGTACAAGTTCGTTGTGATGGAAGTGATCGATGGTTATTAGACTACAAACTCTCAGATATGGGCAGAGAGCGCGATATCGCCATCACCGTTCCTGACTTCAATAATGCCGCAGCACTTTGCAGTTACACCGACTTTGTCTTTACCGCACCTCGACACTTCGTACACCTAGTCGCGGAGCAGATGGGGCTTACCGTGCTTCCTTTACCTTTAGAGTTTCCTCCGATGGCGTACACACTCTTTTGGCATAAGGACAGAAATCGCGATCCAGCGCTAACTTGGCTGATTGATATTATCCGTCAGAAGACATTACACCTAAGATAACCCGTATAACGTTTGACTTCGGGTTTTGATTGTTGAAACCTTATTTCGCAGCCACCGGAATCGATTGTATATGGGCGGCAAAAGCGCTAGCTTATAGGGCAAATACTACCAGGTGACTTGTTTCGCCATGATGAAGGAATAACAGATGCAGGAACAAATTTCTCGCCGAGTTGAGCTGGTTCAAGCTTGGCTTGTAGCAAACGATCTTGATGCGTTTATCGTCGCACACGAAGACGAGTACTTGGGCGAGTATGTACCCGCTCATAATGAGCGTCTACATTGGCTAACGCAGTTTACTGGTTCAGCAGGCGCTGCTGTTGTGACTCGCAAAAATGCGGCCATTTTTGTCGATGGCCGTTATACGGTGCAAGTAAGAAAACAAGTACCTGATGGTATTTTTGAATACTGCCACCTCATTGAGCAACCACCAATTAAATGGGTAACCGAGACACTTCCTGTCGGTTCTCGTATTGGTATAGACCCGCGCATGCACCGTGGCAGCTGGTATCAAGGTGCCTTAGTTCAATTGGGTAGTAAGTTCGAACTGGTCGCAACAGAACAAAACCCAATCGACATTAATTGGAGCGATCGTCCAGAACCTCAGCTAAGCCAAGTTCGTTTAATGCCTATTGAAAAAGTAGGACAAAGTAGTCAAGACAAGCGTATAGCTCTAGGGCAATCACTAGTGGCCTCTGACGCTGATGCCGCTATCATTACTGAATTGGATTCGATTTGCTGGCTTCTGAACGTACGTGGGCTTGATGTATCTCGTCTGCCAGTCTTACTGGCGCATGCCATCCTCTACTCCGATGGCTCAACAAAGTTCTTCATTGATGAGTCACGAATTGACGACCGTGCGGCATTCGACGTTCACGTAGGCAACGGAGTTGAAGTATGTAGCCCTAGCGATTTAGAGCGAGCTCTTGAGGCTCTATCTGGCAAAAAAGTCACCTTGGACCCAGCAACCAGTAATGCTTGGTTCCAATTAAAGCTTGAGTCTTTCGGAGCGAAACAGTTACAACTTGCCGACCCTTGTCTAATGCCAAAAGCGGCTAAAAATGATGTAGAAATCGAAGGAATGAAAGCTTGTCACATCCGCGATGGTGCTGCGATGGTTAAGTTCCTCTCTTGGTTGGACAAAGAAGTAGCTAGTGGAAATCTCTATAATGAAGCTATTCTCTCCGATAAGTTAGAATCATTCCGTCAACTCGATAGCTCACTCGTCGACCTTAGCTTTGACACGATTTCCGCCTCTGCAGGAAATGCCGCGATGTGTCACTACAACCATGAAAACCAAGAAGTCCCTGGTGCGATTATTAAAGATACGCTATATCTGGTTGACTCAGGTGGCCAGTATCTTGATGGTACTACCGATATCACAAGAACAATCGCTATTGGTTCACCTTCAGAAGAAATGAAGCGCCAGTTTACATTGGTATTGAAAGGTCATATTGCTCTTGCTTCCGCCCTATTCCCCAACGGAACCTGTGGTCACCAGTTAGATGTTTTAGCCCGTCAGCATTTGTGGGCAAATGGTTTTGACTATGACCACGGTACTGGCCATGGTGTTGGACATTTCTTAAGTGTTCATGAAGGACCACAACGCATTGCTAAAGCAGTGAATAACACTCCACTCATTGCCGGTATGGTACTGTCAAACGAACCTGGATACTATCGCGCTGATGAGTTTGGCATCCGTATCGAGAATTTGGAACTGGTTGTCGAGAAATCGACACAAGGTGATGCTAGCATGCTTGGTTTTGATTCGTTGACTCGTTGCCCTATCGATAAGCGAAATATCGTTAGCTCATTGTTAACGGATGATGAAATCAACTGGCTGGATTCGTATCACCGTAAAGTGTTTGATGAGGTAGCGCCACTTGTTGAAGGTGAGGCGCTTGATTGGTTAGAACAAGCCTGCGCATCGCTTGTTCGCTAGCTTACCCGAGAGATTAAAAAGGAGCTGGTGAACAGCTCCTTTTTTTGTTTCACGTGAAACACTCGATAGACTATACCGGTTTATCCTGAATAGGATTGGTGCCAATCTTTCCAAACCGGTTCCATTCCAATCTGCTTAACAGACTCTGCAACAAGACGAGCGCTACGTTCATCACTAATAGCAAACTGTTCAAGCTCTTCTTCTTCATTAGCGTAACCACCAGGCTGTGTTTTTGATGCCGCACTGATACTGGTGATTCCTAGTGGATAAACATGGTCTCGAAAAGTTGGAGATTCACGTGTAGACAGAGAAAGCTCAACTTCATTGTTAAACAATCTATAAGCACATATTAGTTGCACTAACTGTTTATCTGTCATTACAGATTTTGGTTGCAACGCCCCTTCGCAAGGTCTTAGCCTTGGAAAAGAGATAGAGTAACGAGACTTCCAATAACGGCCTTCTAGGTACTGTAAGTGTGCTGCTACAAAAAAGCAGTCCGTGCGCCACTCTTCTAAGCCGATCAACGAGCCAATACCAATCTTATCGATACCTGCTTTCGCTAATCTATCAGGTGTATCTAACCGATAATCAAAATCCATCTTGTTGCCACGCAAATGATGTTCGGCATAGGTTCTGCGATTATAGGTTTCTTGATACACCATAACCGCATCCAAACCACTATGCTTTAACTCAGCATACTCATTTTGGTCCAAAGGTTGAACTTCCATTGCTAGGTAGCTAAAGTGCTTTTTGATTGCTGGAAGAACTTGCTTGAAATACTTCATCCCTACTTTGTTTTCATGCTCTCCCGTTACCAATAGAATATTGTCAAATCCCATAGATTTAATCACATTGCATTCAGCATTGATTTCCTCTTCAGAGAGTGTCTTACGTTTAATACGGTTTTCCATTGAGAAGCCGCAATAGGTACAAGCATTGGCACAGAGATTAGACAGGTACAATGGAATGTACATCGACATGGTATGTCCAAAACGCTTACGAGTAAGCGCAAAAGAGCGCTGCGCTAATTGCTCTAAGTACGGCTCTGCCGCAGGAGAAATTAACGCCTTAAAGTCTTCAAGATCTAACTTGGTTTTACTCAAAGCACGCTGAGCGTCTCTTTCTGTTTTCGAGTATATTGATAGACGAACGTCGTCCCAGTTGTACTTAGCGTGTTCCTCAACAAAACTCATCGTTTCACCTTTATCTATCAAACTCACATTGAACCAAGAAAAGCGGTTAGCGGGCTGGATGCCACCGCGTGGTTTACCGTTCCTGCTAGGCCACTTTCATAGGCCAAGCGCCCAGATTCGACTGCGAGCTTAAATGCACGAGCCATTTGAACTGGATCTGCCGCCGCGGCAATCGCTGTATTCACCAACACAGCGTCTGCGCCCATTTCCATTGCCAACGCAGCATGAGAAGGCGCGCCGATTCCGGCATCAACGACCACTGGTACGTTAGCCTGCTCGATTATAATTTCTAAGAAATCACGACTTACCAAACCTTTGTTACTACCAATGGGTGCTCCCAAAGGCATCACCGCGGCACAACCCACTTCTTCTAGATGCTTGCATAACGTAGGATCTGAGTGGCAGTAAGGAAGCACAACAAACCCGTCTTTTACTAACTGCTCCGCCGCCTTCAAGGTCTCAATAGGATCTGGTAGCAAGTATTTTGGGTCTGGATGAATTTCAAGTTTCAGCCAATTTGTGCCTAACGCTTCGCGCGCTAAGTGCGCTGCAAAGACGGCATCTTTTGCGTTCTTCGCCCCAGATGTATTAGGTAATAGGTTTACCTTATTACCAATAAGTGGACTTAGGATGTCGTCATCTTGTTGGTTTAGGTCAACACGTTTAAGTGCCATGGTTGCCAACTCTGACTGACTTTCAGCAATAGCTGCAATCATGAGTGACTTATCGGCGAACTTTCCCGTTCCAGTAAACAAACGTGAGTTAAAGGTCTTTCCTGCGATAGTGAGCATATTAGCCTCCTGCGATAGCTTGGAAAATATTGATGGACATGTTGGATTTGACTGTGAAATCCGACCATTTGGCTCTTGGTATAATTTCATCGTCTACTGCTACCGCGCAGCCTTGCGTTTCAATATCTAGCTCTTTAAGTACGCTAATGAGGTTAAGCTCGTGAGAGGTTTCTTTCGGTGCGTTATTTACGGTAAATTGGATCATTTTTGATTCCTGTTGTTATCTTCGAATCACGGCAAACTGAACACGTGTCATCATGAGAAATCTTAAGAGACTGCCACTGTCCAGTTAAGCCATCAAATAGCTTCAATTCAGGGTGACTGCTGTTACCTAAGTCTGTAATGACCTTTAGCGCCTCTAAAGCTTGATAGACGCCCATCATCCCCACTACTGGTCCCATTACACTCGACTCAGAACATTTCATTGCCCTATCAAGTTCTTCGAATGGATAGAGGCAGTGATAACAAGGTGTGGCTAGTTTAGAGAACTGAAATACCGCCAATTGACCGCTCCAACCTATCGCGGCGGCAGTCACTAGAGCTTTGCGATTCTCAACACAGGCTTTGTTTATTGCCTGCCGAGTTTCTATATTGTCAGTACAGTCAATCACAACATCTGCCAAGGACACCTCGAGCGCTAATTGGTTACCGTGCAAACGACGCTTAATGGTCCTAACATTAATGTCTGAGTTTTGTGCCTTGAGAAAATCAGCCAGAGTTTTTACTTTGGATTGCCCAACCTCATTTGAACGATAGGTAATTTGTCTCGGTAAGTTCGACAGCTCGATATCATCATCATCAGCGATAACGATTCTTCCTACTCCCGCTCCGGCTAAGTACATGCTTGCTGCTGTTCCTAATCCACCACAACCAACAATTAGTACATGACTTTCACAAATCGCTGCTTGGCCGTTTTCACCGACATTGGGCAAGCTCAGCTGCCTTAGATATTGTTGAAACTGTTTATCGGAGACCATCGCGCTCTCCTGCCATTATTAGTGAGAACTCATCGATAACGTACTGAGTATCATCCGCTAAAGTTAACGCTCTCACTACCGCTAGGCTGGTAACACCACAATCCCAAACAGGTTTAGCGGTTTGCAGGTCAATACCGCCAATAGCAACTGTTGGGTAACCAAGCTTCTCTCCATATTGAATAGAGTCGATCAATTGCTGATACAGAGCGAGTCGTACCAACCCCTGAGGTCTTGATGGCATGACTTTAGTGGTTGTCGGAAAAATGTGACCTAATGCGATATAGCTGGGATGAATTTGGACCACTCGAAGCAGTTCATAATAACCATGGGTAGAAAGACCAAGCGCGATATTGTTGGATGCCAACAAGGTAAGGTCTGCAGTCTCTATATCTTCTTGACCTAGGTGTACACCAAAGGCGCCATACTCAATAGCCAATTGCCAGTAGTCATTGATAAATACTTGCGCGTCATACTGCGTACCCAATTGAATGGCTTTCTGAATCTGCTGAGCAAGATTAGGGTAATCAGGGTCTTTGATTCTCAATTGAATCGTCTTTATACCTTGTTTCAGTAAGCGCTCAATCCACTCTACGTTATCAACAACCGGGTACAGCCCAAGACTGCTTTTAGATAACGTCGGAAATACGGATGTGGAGGCTCTCACTGCCCATCCCACTTTAATAGCTAGATGAGAGTTTTCTATCACCGGAGTGAAGAACTGCTCCCTTGTTGATGGCCATGTTTCACGTGAAACACTTCCTGCTCTAGCTAACATAACAGCATCTTCAAGAGGAAAATCCAACACAATAGAGACAATAAACCAAGCAAAGTGCTCTTGAGCATCAGTTAACGATAGCGCTCCCGATGACGCCTTAATCACCTCTTCACGACAAGACCATATATCCTTGCGTTCAAACTCCGAATGAACATCAATATAAACGTCTCCAAGCGTCATTGACTGTATCACCTCCGGGAAATCGCTTTCTACAAAACCATGGTGATAGTGAAGTCGATAGTCCGCCTCATTATTCATTTGCACTGATAGCAGATCAGAACTGATGATTTGGCGACGTTTAGAGTCATCAATGTGAATAACATCCGACTCTTTGACTTCTGATATCTGAATATCTTCAATATCAAAGCCTACACTCTGCGCTAACGACAGAACATGACGAACGCGTTCAATAAGATCTTGATGATTAGATGGGATTAAAAGTGTCAACGGAAGCTCCTTCGCTTACTCTTCAGTTACGGCTGGATGATAAAGTTCGGCGCCCGTAGCTCTGAACTCTTTAGATTTTTGACGCATACCTTCCAATGGATCATCAATCAATTTGATGTCGATGCTCTCAGCCCCTTGCTGCTCTTTGGCGTATTCTCTAACTTCTTGAGATATTTTCATTGAGCAGAATTTAGGTCCGCACATAGAACAAAAGTGAGCGACTTTTCCGGACTCCTGAGGGAGAGTCTCATCGTGAAATTGACGCGCGGTATCAGGGTCTAATGACAAGTTAAACTGATCTTCCCAACGGAACTCAAAACGAGCCTTTGACAAAGCGTTGTCTCGAATTTGTGCACCAGGATGCCCTTTAGCTAAGTCGGCAGCGTGAGCGGCGAGCTTATAGGTGATAAGCCCCGTTTTTACATCGTCTTTGTTTGGTAGACCGAGGTGTTCTTTTGGAGTGACGTAGCACAGCATAGCGCACCCGTACCAGCCAATCATAGCCGCACCAATACCTGACGTAATGTGGTCATATCCTGGTGCAATATCTGTTGTGAGTGGACCCAACGTGTAGAATGGTGCTTCGTGACAATGCTCCAGTTGCTCTTCCATATTCTCTTTGATCATATGCATTGGAACATGGCCTGGACCTTCAATAATTACTTGTACATCGTGTTCCCAAGCAATTTTAGTGAGTTTCCCAAGTGTGCGTAATTCGGCAAACTGAGCTTCATCATTGGCATCCGCAATAGAGCCAGGGCGTAAGCCATCTCCTAAGGAAAGAGCCACGTCATAGCGTGCACATATCTCACAGATTTCTTTGAAGTTGGTATAGAGGAAACTCTCCTCGTGGTGGGCAAGACACCACTTAGCAATAATGGATCCGCCGCGAGATACGATTCCAGTAACACGTTTAGCAGTCATCGGAATATGACTCAGAAGTAAGCCAGCATGTATAGTAAAGTAGTCTACGCCCTGCTCTGCTTGCTCGATCAGCGTATCACGCATAACTTCCCAAGTAAGATTTTCAGCAACTCCATTCACCTTCTCTAAGGCTTGATACATAGGAACCGTACCAATTGGCACTGGGCTATTTCTTAATATCCACTCTCTGGTTTCGTGGATATTACGGCCCGTCGACAAATCCATTACCGTATCGGCTCCCCAACGAGTGCCCCAAACAAGTTTTTCTACTTCTTCTTCAATCGATGAAGTTACTGATGAATTGCCGATATTGGCATTAACCTTCACCAAGAAATTGCGTCCAATGATCATTGGCTCTGACTCGGGGTGGTTAATATTGGAAGGAATGATCGCGCGCCCTTCAGCGACCTCTTTTCGAACGAATTCTGGCGTAATCTCTTTAGGTAGGTTAGCACCAAAGTGCTGACCCGGATGCTGCTGGGTGAGCATTTCATCATTGAGTTTTTGACGTCCCATATTCTCGCGTATCGCGATGTATTCCATTTCAGGGGTAATGATGCCTTTCCTAGCATAATGGAGCTGAGTAACACATGCGCCCTCTACACTTCGTCGGATACGGGGAAGCTGGCCATAGCGAAGCTCATCAAGCGTCTCATCCTCAAGTCTCTCTTTGGCAAATTCAGAGCTCACACCGGCTAATACTTCCGTATCAGAACGTTCATCAATCCATTGTTCTCTTAACTTTGGTAGGCCTGAATAGAGGTCAATATGGTGGTTTGGATCAGTATAAACACCGGACGTGTCATAGACATGAATAGGTTCGTTGGGAACATAGATAGGGTTATCTTGACTGCCTCCAATTAGGCTATCGGCCAACGATATCTCGCGCATAGGGACTTGTAAGTCACTGCGGCTACCTTGAATATAGGTCTTCTGAGAGTTTGGATAGGGAGTCACCGATAGCGTATCGATGAAGTTTTTTGCTTCCAGTCTGCTTTGCTTACGTGTCGACATAGCATTTCCTTATATATCATATAGTTATAAAAGATAAATGCTTGACGGATGTGTGAGTACAAGAGGTATCAACCACAATAGCTTGCGCTATTTGATAAATAAAAGAGGGAGGGTTTCCATTTTATTTCTCCTGTTCCCTTCGCTGGTACTAACCAGATCAGGTTCAACGGATCCCGAATTAACGGTCTCAGCCCTAAGGCACTCCGACAAGTATTGAAGCGATTATAGAATAATTAGTTCCGATTTTTCAACCAAACTATGTATCTTTTTGTTTAACTTTTGATCAGCAACTGAAACCCTATCCAGCATGCAGAGATACTTAGAACCACATTGAGTAGAACATTAAGTCCCATTTTCAGAAATGCTCCCTGTTGCATCAAGAGTACATTGTCCATGGAAAACGTAGAAAAGGTAGTTAAAGCGCCAAGAAACCCAAGACCTATTATTTGACGCCATGGTTCTGGGGCAAGTACCTCAGTCTCAAAAGCTGCTATGAGTAACCCCATAATAAACGAACCAACTACGTTAACGGTAAGTGTCCCATAAGGGAACCCTCGACCAAAAAGTACAATACATAATTCTGAAACTAAGTAGCGTGAGCATGCACCAAAAGCACCACCTATCGCTATAAAACCTAAAACTGCAAACTGACCCATCATCGAGTACCTAAAATTAAATGCCTATAGAGCTAATAGTATACGAACACTTGATGATTTCGACAGAAGTCAGCGAAAATTATGTTTTCATAAGACACAGATAGTCTATCGTTTGTAGTCAAAATTTAAAACGTTACAGGAGTCACTTTTAACTCACTTTGACGTATCCCATTAGTCCTGTCTTCATATGTTCAATAACATGACAGTGATACATCCAGCTTCCAGGGTTATCTGCAACAAATGCAACTTTTGCTCTGCCGTTTTTTCCAAGTAACACAGTGTCGGTATGAAATGGCTCGACCTCTTTGTCGTCCAGCTCAAGCACTGTAAAAGTATGACCGTGTAGATGAATAGGATGGTGATACTGCGTGACATTTCTGAGATCAAAAATGTAAGTGCGGCCCAACTCCAACTCTGCAATAGGATCTGGAATTTTATCTTTACTCATGCCTTCCCAAGCTCTTTTGTTCATTAACCAGAACTTAGGTATAGCTTTACCGTCTTTACTTGCTGGAGTAACAGCCCCTTCCCACTCGAAGACAAAGTCCTTGGTGATGGCATTCGATAGGTCAGGCTTTGGAATTGGGTTTAATGGTAAGGATGGTATCTTTTGTTCCTTAGCAACGCTCTCACCTTTGACTGAGAAAGCACAAAGAGGAAATGGAAAGTTACCCTTTAGGTGGCGAACATAAACTGTAGAACCATCTTGCTTAGGGGCAACTATGGCCAAATCAAGACGCATACCTGGGCCCATTTTATGGTCAGTAAGCTTATACGGAGTGGATATTGGGTTTCCATCGATAGCAATTACCCAAGCTGTCGCACCTTCTACAGCGACCTTATAAGTTAAGGTATTATCAACATTTACCACACGCGCTCTAATAAGCCCGTTAGGACGAACTTTGTAATTAGGCTCATTGGTACCATTAACTGTTCCCCACTCACCAGGAGTACCCATACGAGCGCTATATCGTGGAATCATTAGCTGCTTCCAATTACCTTTTTTGTCTATGTGCCAATTTTTTAATACTAATTCCATATCATGATCGAATTCTAAAGGCTCACTCTCTTCAACAATAAGCGCTCCAACCAATCCCTTGCCGAGTTGAACCACGCTATTCATATGAGGGTGATACCAAAAGGTTCCGGCATCTGGCGGCGTAAATTCATAGATAAAGGTTTCATTAGGCATTATCGGGGGCTGACTTAGGAAAGGTACGCCATCCATCTCGATAGGTATTCGAAGTCCGTGCCAGTGAATCGTCGTGGGTTCGTCTAGCTTGTTAGTGAAACGAATGACTACCTTCTGTCCTTGCTTGCAGCGAATTGTGGGCGCAGGAATTTGGCCGTTAAAGCCTAAGACCTCGGTTTGATATCCTGGAACAAGTTCTGCAGTCGTAGGTTGCGCCGTCAGATCATAAACGATGCGATCTTGTGACTCAGAGACTTTTGTTAATGAGCACCCAGGGATAGCAGCTATAGCAGAAAATGATAATGAGCTTTTTAAGAAAGTACGACGAGATAGATTCATTCTAATAGTCCTTTTTTTGACCTATTAGATAATGATTCTCAATTACTTGCAATCAACTTAATTGATAGATGTGAATGCAGACTTGAATGGCTATATGAAAACTATGATAAATATCAGACTGTTACGACTTGAGGTAAAAATCCGTTTAAGTCGATAATAACAGCACTAGGGAAGTGAATTACTAAACTTTAGATAATAAAAAACCCGACGCTTTCGCATCGGGTTTTCTAATAAGTGGCGGAGTGGACGGGACTCGAACCCGCGACCCCCGGCGTGACAGGCCGGTATTCTAACCAACTGAAACTGAACTACCACTCCGCAGTGGTCTATTTAAAGTCTTATCTAAAYCGTGCTTTAAACAGATGTTGTTCAAAGCCTGGCGATGTCCTACTCTCACATGGGGAAGCCCCACACTACCATCGGCGCTATTGCGTTTCACTTCTGAGTTCGGCATGGARTCAGGTGGGTCCACAACGCTATGGTCGCCAAGCAAATTCTTAATTCGGAAAACTGTTTAA
>NZ_JABXGK010000006.1:0-115583 GCF_013364395.1 Vibrio mediterranei
TTCGTATAAGGAGGTGATCCAGCCCCAGGTTCCCCTAGGGCTACCTTGTTACGACTTCACCCCAGTCATGAACCACAAAGTGGTGAGCGTCCTCCCGAAGGTTAAACTACCCACTTCTTTTGCAGCCCACTCCCATGGTGTGACGGGCGGTGTGTACAAGGCCCGGGAACGTATTCACCGTAGCATTCTGATCTACGATTACTAGCGATTCCGACTTCATGGAGTCGAGTTGCAGACTCCAATCCGGACTACGACGCACTTTTTGGGATTCGCTCACTTTCGCAAGTTGGCTGCCCTCTGTATGCGCCATTGTAGCACGTGTGTAGCCCTACTCGTAAGGGCCATGATGACTTGACGTCGTCCCCACCTTCCTCCGGTTTATCACCGGCAGTCTCCCTGGAGTTCCCGACATTACTCGCTGGCAAACAAGGATAAGGGTTGCGCTCGTTGCGGGACTTAACCCAACATTTCACAACACGAGCTGACGACAGCCATGCAGCACCTGTCTCAGAGCTCCCGAAGGCACACCTGCGTCTCCGCTGGCTTCTCTGGATGTCAAGAGTAGGTAAGGTTCTTCGCGTTGCATCGAATTAAACCACATGCTCCACCGCTTGTGCGGGCCCCCGTCAATTCATTTGAGTTTTAATCTTGCGACCGTACTCCCCAGGCGGTCTACTTAACGCGTTAGCTCCGAAAGCCACGGCTCAAGGCCACAACCTCCAAGTAGACATCGTTTACGGCGTGGACTACCAGGGTATCTAATCCTGTTTGCTCCCCACGCTTTCGCATCTGAGTGTCAGTATCTGTCCAGGGGGCCGCCTTCGCCACCGGTATTCCTTCAGATCTCTACGCATTTCACCGCTACACCTGAAATTCTACCCCCCTCTACAGTACTCTAGTCCGCCAGTTTCAAATGCAGTTCCGAGGTTGAGCCCCGGGCTTTCACATCTGACTTAACGAACCACCTGCATGCGCTTTACGCCCAGTAATTCCGATTAACGCTCGCACCCTCCGTATTACCGCGGCTGCTGGCACGGAGTTAGCCGGTGCTTCTTCTGCAGCTAACGTCAAACGAGCACGCTATTAACGTACCCGCCTTCCTCACTGCTGAAAGTGCTTTACAACCCGAAGGCCTTCTTCACACACGCGGCATGGCTGCATCTCGCTTGCGCCCATTGTGCAATATTCCCCACTGCTGCCTCCCGTAGGAGTCTGGACCGTGTCTCAGTTCCAGTGTGGCTGATCATCCTCTCAGACCAGCTAGGGATCGTCGCCTTGGTGAGCCATTACCTCACCAACTAGCTAATCCCACCTGGGCATATCCTGACGCGAGAGGCCCGAAGGTCCCCCTCTTTGGCCCGAAGGTATTATGCGGTATTAGCCATCGTTTCCAATGGTTATCCCCCACATCAGGGCAATTTCCCAGGCATTACTCACCCGTCCGCCGCTCGACGCCGTTAACGTCACCCGAAGGGTCAGTTAACTCGTTTCCGCTCGACTTGCATGTGTTAGGCCTGCCGCCAGCGTTCAATCTGAGCCATGATCAAACTCTTCAATTTAAGATTTTGTCGGCTCAATGAATACTGACTTTAAACTACCTTAGTAATCTAAAGCTATTATCGTTCCAACAGAACGATAATGAATTGACTGTGCCAAGTCTTTCGACTTGATTGGTCACTCAGTTCATTGAAAACCTAATTTGAAACCGAAGTTTCTAATTTGATTATCATCAACGAGTGCCCACACAGATTGATAGGTTTATATTGTTAAAGAGCTTGTTTTGAGCTTTGCTCAAAACGGACGGCCATTTTAGCGAGATAAGTTGTCGTGTCAACCACTTTTTTCAACTTATTTTGCTAAGCTTCTTAGAAGCTTGAGGCCTTCTGACTGGATGCGAACTTTCGTCTGCGTTCCCGTGTCAGCGAGGGGGCATTATAGAGATCGAAATCTTCTTGGCAATACCCAAAATGCATTTTTTTCTGTTTTTTTGTTTGGATGATTATATTTTGCTCTTTAGCCCTATAAATAGCCTTAAATTAGCGCCAAACTAACTAACAAATATCGACTTAGGGAACACTATGACTTCAATACGCAGCTATAAAGGCATCTCTCCTCAACTTGATGGCTCGGTCTATATAGATAAGACGAGCGTGATTGTTGGAGATGTACGTTTAGGAAAAGACGCCAGTATCTGGCCTTTAGTTTCTGCTAGGGGTGACGTGAATCATATCGTTATTGGCGAGCGCACCAATATCCAAGATAACAGTGTTCTTCATGTTACTCACAAGAACAGCGATAACCCAGAGGGTTATCCGTTACTTATAGGTAATGATGTAACCATTGGTCATAAAGTAATGCTTCATGGCTGTATTATTGCAGATCGAGTTTTGGTCGGTATGGGGTCCATTATTCTCGATGGTGCAATTGTTGAGTCTGAGGTAATGATTGGTGCCGGAAGTTTGGTACCACCAAATAAGAGACTCGAAAGTGGTTATCTATATGTAGGGAGCCCGGTAAAACAAGCACGACCTCTTACGGATAAGGAACGTGCTTTTTTACAGAAATCAGCTGATAACTATGTTCAGAATAAGAACGACTATATGCACAAGGTGCATTCCATTCGTTAACGAATGACTATCTTACCTTGCTCATCAAAGCTCTCATCTTCTATGAGAGCTTCTGCTATTTCTTCTATATCAAAGCGAACAGAGTCAAACATTGGTATAGCCTCTTGTTTAGAGACCTCTTTCTGGTAGGCGAGTTGAGCTAGCTTTTCTAAACTCACCAAACAAACAATAAGCATACCCGACTGGTGTGCATGAAACTCAACCATTCCAGTTGCTTCATCCCACGTCACTTGGTCGGAGAATAGAATAGATTGATTCATTACTTAAGCCTCGAGGTTCTTTCTTAGCTCTCTAAGAATTTGTTTCGTCCCAGGTCTTAGTCCACGCCACAACAAAAAGCTTTCTGCAGCCTGTCCCACCAACATACCTAATCCATCATAAACACATCGAGCACCGGACGTTTTGGCCCACTGGTTAAATGTCGTCAGTCCCTGACCATAAGCCATATCATAGCTGACAGTATTGGCACCGAAGATCGCATCACTAATATCTGGTACTTGCTTATATAAACTAGCAGATGTCGAATTGATTACCACATCATAGGCACAGCCAACACTGTTTATTTCCGCTGCTTGTATAGTTCCAAAAGGCGAAAACAATTCGGCCAGTTGTTGAGCTTTTTCATAAGTACGATTAGTAATGGTTATGGAGCTTGGCTGTTGATCAAGTAACGGCTTAAGTACACCTCGAGCTGCGCCGCCAGCCCCTATAACTAAAATTGAAGCGCCCGCTAATTGCACTTGATGCTGCAACAAGTCTTGAACCAACCCTTCTCCGTCAGTGTTATCACCAATGATTTCACCATCATCCAGTTTCTTGAGTGTGTTGACCGCTCCGGCTAGTTCAGCACGCTCGGTTAATCGACTAGCGAACTGGAAGGCATCTTCTTTAAATGGCGCAGTAATATTGCAGCCTCGACCACCATCAGCAAAAAACTGACTAGCAGCTTGAGTGAACTCTCCCTCCTCTGGCTGCAAGCGCCCATATTCAATATGTTGAGAAGTTTGACGTGCGAAGAGTGTATGTATGTAAGGAGACTTGCTTTGTGAAATGGGGTTTCCAAAAACGACGTACTGATCGGGCTTGCTCATGTCCTTGCCTGCTGCGTGCCAAAGTGAATAGTTCGACACTATCACTTCGACACTCATTCGCCAAGCTATGCCTGTCGCTTTACCAGTCTCGCGGCTGAAGGTAGTGCGCGTAAAGCTCGTTTTCTGGTGAGCCTTCTTCTGGTTGATAACTATATTCCCAGCGAGCTAGTGGTGGCATCGACATTAAAATAGACTCCGTGCGACCACCACTTTGCAAACCAAATAATGTACCTCGGTCATAGACCAAGTTAAATTCGACATAGCGACCACGTCGATAAAGTTGGAACTGACGCTCTCTCTCTCCGAATTCTGTATGCTTTCGTTTCTGTACTATCGGTAAATACGCATCGGTATAACTAGAACCAACGGCTTTCATATAGGCAAAGCTGCGCTCGAAACCCCATTGGTTGAGGTCGTCAAAAAACAAACCACCCACACCACGAGTTTCGTTACGATGAGGAAGGAAGAAGTACTCGTCACACCATTTCTTATGTTCGTTATAGACCTGCTCTCCAAATGGCGCACAAATATCCTTGGCCACTTGGTGCCAGTGTTGACAATCTTCTTCAAATGGATAAAACGGCGTAAGGTCAAAGCCACCACCAAACCACCAGATAGGTGCCTCACCCTCTTTTTCAGCAATAAAGAAACGTACGTTGGCATGGGATGTTGGAATGTAAGGGTTTTTAGGATGAATAACTAAAGACACGCCCATCGCTTCAAATTTTCGACCCGCTAATTCAGGTCGGTGAGCTGTCGCGGAAGCTGGCATTTTGTCTCCAAAAACATGAGAAAAGTTAACACCACCTTGCTCGAAGACCACACCATCTTTTAATACTCGACTACGACCACCGCCACCTTGCTCGCGCAGCCATTCATCCTGCTGAAATGTTGCACCACCATCTTCATGTTCAAGCTTTTGGCAAATATCATCCTGGAGCTGTAATAAAAAAGCTTTGACCTGATGTTTATCCACTTGTTGCATCTAATTACCCTCAGCCTTGTCTCAATACTTTTAACGTTCTTGCATCTCGAATTTCACTCGGTTTATTACGACCGCCAGTTTCACCATCAAGAATTTCCGCCAATCGATCACCTAGCTGCGATTTGACTTCTTCGGTTGTCATGCAAGAAGGCATTCCTGACAAGTTGGCACTGGTCGAGGTAATCGGCTTACCATAAGAAAGGCAAAGCTGCTGTACTAACTCGTGATCGGTAACTCGAACCGCAATCGTATCGAATGCACCACTAAGCCATGATGAGACTCTGTCACTCGCTGGCATAATCCAGGTATAAGGTCCTGGCCAAGTATTTTGTACACTTTCGAGCTGCGTCGCTGTCAACTTAGCCTCGTCAACATAAGGTCGAAGCTGTTCATAGTTGGCAGCGATTAGGATCAGTCCTTTCTCTACTGGACGTTGTTTCACTGCCAGTAGTTTTTCAATGGCACTGATATCATCAGGGTCACAACCGACACCAAATACTCCTTCAGTCGGATAAGCAATCACTTCACCAGATTTAAGTGCGGCAACTGTACTTTGAAAATTATCCACCGAGCCTTCCTTTTATTAAAACCTAAACAATTAATTTACATTTCAACGGCACTATGCGGAAAAGCGACATGAGAATCCAGAAAAAAACACAAAAATCACTCACGCAAACGTTTTCCTTAGAAAAAAATCCTCGTATAATGCGCGCAAATTAGTCCATTTGCACACGCCTTGAAGGAGCTTCGGATGAAAGTCGGCATTATTATGGGTTCAAAATCAGATTGGCCAACCATGAAACTAGCAGCAGAGATGCTTGATCAGTTTGGTGTAGATTATGAAACCAAGGTTGTTTCTGCGCACCGCACGCCTCAACTATTAGCAGACTATGCAACGACTGCAAAAGAGCGTGGCATCAAAGTTATTATTGCGGGAGCAGGCGGTGCGGCGCACCTTCCGGGCATGGCGGCAGCATTTACCAGTGTTCCTGTCCTCGGAGTTCCTGTACAGAGCCGAGCACTAAAAGGCATGGATTCTTTGCTGTCTATTGTGCAAATGCCAAAAGGCATTGCTGTTGGCACACTCGCTATTGGTGAAGCCGGCGCAGCAAATGCGGGAATCTTAGCAGCGCAAATCATTGGTGTTCATAATGATGCCGTGATGGAGAAAGTCGAAGCATTCCGCAGCCAACAGACCGAAACCGTTCTTGCTAACCCAGATCCGTCTGAGGACTAATAATGAAACACGTATTGGTACTTGGTGCAGGTCAGTTAGCACGAATGATGTCGCTGGCTGGCGCCCCTCTCAATATCAAGATCTCTGCCTTTGATGTGCGCAGCGAAAACATTGTGCACCCCTTAACTCTGGAAGTGCTTGGGCAAGGTCTACAGCAAGCCATATCGCAAGCTGACGTTATTACTGCAGAATTTGAACATATTCCCCTCGATGTCCTAGCTACCTGTGAAGCAAGTGGGAAGTTTTTGCCATCGACAGAAGCGATTAAAGCCGGTGGTGATAGACGAATTGAAAAAGCGCTGCTTGATAATGCTGGGGTTAAGAACGCGACCTATGCGGTTATTACCGAACGTAGCGATCTTGATACCGCTATCGCCACCGTAGGTTTGCCTATGGTACTTAAGAGTGCGCTAGGCGGCTATGACGGCAAAGGACAATGGCGACTCAAAACATTAGAAAATATAGAGCAAATCTGGACTGAAATGGCTCAGTGCATTGCGGATTCAGATAATCAAGCCATCGTGGCTGAAGAATTTGTGCCGTTCCAACGTGAAGTATCGCTTGTGGGTGCTCGCAACCAACACGGTGATATTGCGATTTATCCACTGGCAGAAAATGTACACACTGACGGAGTACTTACTCTGTCTACTGCTATCAATGAGCCTGAGCTACAGGCACAAGCTGTGCAAATGTTTACCGCTGTCGCCGAGTCTCTCGAATATGTCGGTGTATTGGCACTGGAGTTTTTCGATGTAAACGGCCAACTTCTCGTCAATGAAATTGCGCCGCGCGTACACAACTCAGGACACTGGACTCAGCAAGGTGCCGATACGTGTCAGTTCGAAAACCACCTACGTGCAGTTTGCGACATGCCTCTTGGTTCCACGGAAGCCGTTAGAGCCACCTCTATGGTTAATATCCTTGGTGAAGACTCCGTTCCAGATGCTGTTTACGCTCTAGCTGGATGTCATGTTCATTGGTATGGCAAAGAAAAACGTGCTGGACGCAAAATGGGGCATATTAATGTGTCGGCAACGAGTCAACGCGAGCTAAAAGCAACACTCGTTCAGCTTGCAGACTTACTGGATGAGTCAGCCTACCCTGCTCTCAAACCCGCAGCGCTTGCGCTGTAAGTATTAGCTAGCCTAAATACAAAAAAACGGCTCCAATTAGGAGCCGTTTTTTATTCTTGTACTTTCTGGCATCGTCTCGATGCACATTCCAACACCGTTCCTGCTGCGCGTTTTTTCTCAACCAGCAACGTGTAGCCACAATACTGACACACTCCGGGAACCGGAACATGATTCACGGCAAACTTGCACTTAGGATAACTATCGCACGCAAAAAACACTTTTCCAAAACGTGATTTACGCTCTTTTAGCGCCCCTTTGCTGCACTCTGGACAGCTAACGGAGTCTTTTGCTTCTTGCTCTGGCTCATCTTGTTTATTTGGCGACTGAATGAAATGGCAGTCTGGGTAATTGCTACACCCAATAAACATACCGAAGCGTCCTTGACGTAACAGCAATTCTGAACCGCAATCGGGACAAGCAACACCAAGCTCTTTGATAATATGCCCATCATTTTGATGCAGAGGTTTAATATAATCGCAGCTTGGATATTGGTCGCAGCCTAGAAACGGACCGTGTTTGCCATTCTTAAGTAGCAACTTGCCTGAATGACACTGTGGACAGGGCTCATGATCCAACGCATGTTCATGAGCCGAGAAAAGTTGGTTATCGATTTTACCACTCATGGGTGTCTCTTAACTTATCGCCAAATTTGGCTTAGCTTAGTGGACTACACCCCTCTCTGCGGTGTAGATCAGTTCTTCCATGAGAGTGTACGCGTTTTCGTTGCCAGGAACATTGAACAAAACCATCAAAATGATCCATTTTAGGTCGTCCAATTCAAAATCATTGGTTTCCAGTCCCATAACACGATCAATAACCATTTCACGAGTTTCAGCTGTCAAAACACCAATCTGCTCCAAGAACAACAGCAAGCCACGGCTTTTCACATCCATGCGTGACATTTCTTGCGCCGTATAAATGCGTGTCGATGTCGCGGCGCTGGTTGCAATGGCCGATTGATTATCCGCATTTTGCAGTTCGGCTAAATCCTCTAGCCATTCTAACGCTTTATAAATATCTTTTTGCTTAAAGCCTACTCGCAGCAGTTCATCCTCAAGTTCGTCTTGGTCTACCTGCAGATCTGCATCACTATGCACGTAGGTTTCGAACAGGTACATCAGTATGTCCATCATCATAGCTAGCCTCTCCCCTTAAGAATATAACCACCGTTAACTGCAACAACATGCCCTAATAACTCGAGCTCTAGTAGCTGTTGCATGACCTCTTGCACAGGAATATGGGTCTTTTGCGCTAAAATATCAACTGGTGTTGCCTCTATTCCTACGTTAGCCAACAGATCGGGAAATGGCAATTCTTCTTTATCAATAACTTGGTCAAAAAGTGTCGGTTGTACTTTTTTAGACCAGTTGGTGAGAGATTCTATTTCACTAAGAAGATCATTAGGAGACTGCACCAAACAAGCTCCCAATTTGATCAGCGAGTGACAACCACTATGAAAAGGGTGGCGAATTGAACCGGGAATGGCAAAAACATCTCGCCCTTGCTCAGCCGCGTATTTAGCAGTAATCAACGAACCACTTTTCTCTGTCGCTTCAACCACCAATACAGCTAAAGACAGTCCACTTACGATTCGGTTACGACGCGGGAAGTGCTCAGCCCTAGGTTTTACCGAAGGTAAATGTTCACTGACTAACGCACCATGCTCTGCAATTCGAGAGGCCAAGGACTTATGACGTGCCGGATATATTTGCGATAAACCAGAACCCAATACGGCAATAGTAGGGCCTTTTGCATCCAGCGCTCCTTGATGAGCATGACCGTCAATGCCCAAAGCTAAGCCACTCGTCACGCAGTAATCATGCTTTGCAAATGTACTGGCATAGCTGCGAGCAATCTCTAGTCCTTCCAAAGTAGCATTGCGACTTCCCACCATGGCAATTTGAGGGGCCGCAAGTAACGATAACTGCCCCTCAACAAATAAAACCGGCGGCGCTCCCTTGGTTTCGCTCAATAGCGGCGGATACGCCTTATCGCCACTGGTCACAATGTAGCGACGCTCTACCGACGCCCAAGCGAGAGCCTGTTCAGCAAGCGCTATCGATTGGTGATGGATAAACGCCACTTGATGCGACTTCAAACCAATAGAGGCCAGTTCCTGTGGTGTATAGCTAACAATGTTGAGCGGATTATCTATCGCTCGTAACTTTTCAAACGTGACAGCACCGATGCCGGGGCACAGAGAAAGCCGCAACCACGCTAGAGTGCGAGCGTCACTCACGATACACCCTATCGCTGCTTGGTGGCACAATAATGGTTTGCTTGGTGATGGGCTCTGGAGACTCAGTAACCAGTGCGACACTGAAACGATGATAACTGTGAATCACCATCAAGCGCCCTATTTCTACTAATGGAAACTGAGACATAGCTACATGAGACTCGTCACGACCACTTAAGCCATGCTGACCATCGGAATAAACAAATGTTTCACTGGGCCTTTTTAGTATGTAGCTGCTGCCTTCAACAACAGAAGCGTCTTGCCCTGCATTCAACACTACCGTATGTCCTTGAACCGCAAAATGCAGAGAATTGAGCATTCCTACGATACGAAGATCTTCTACATTAGGCCCTGCTTTGGGTTCAATAAGCGTTGATGATTCATCTCGAGCTAGCTCGGAGATAGGAATAGCAATGTCTCCTCGCTTGAGCTCATGATTAAAATCCGTCAACTGCAAAACAGCAATATCATTTACCTGTTTCATCAAACGGGCTGTCGCCAGTCGTTTAATTTCTCTCATAGTAAAGAGCTCATCATCGTTGCGATAGAGCTTCCCCACTCGATAAATGACCCAGTTTTGCTCATGGCCTTGATAATCAATGTAAACCTCATCTTGATTGGAAATGTAATCCAAGCCACGACTAGAGCCTACTATCTTAGGATAAGTGGCTAACTCACTCGCAAGTATCAATCTCTCTTGTTCTCTATAACGAGCAATGGCACGAGGATTTAACCAACTTGACGGCTGTTTTGGCGTAACGTCCGTCACTGGAGAAAGGCGCCTTAGCGCTTTCTTTATCAATTGCGGTTGCCCTGCTACCCAGACTAATAACAGCGTATCTCCCGGGTAAATTTTATGAGGATTAGCTATATGAGAGTTGTGTAGCCAAAGCTCTGGCCAGCGCCAAGGAGAGGATAAGTATCGCCCTGAAACTGCCCATAAAGTATCGCCAGACTTAACAACATAATGTCGAGGCGCATCTGGTTTGAGGAAGTCGCTTACGCTAGCGTGAGATTGAAACGCCCATAAGGTGATAGAAAAAAGAGATGAAAGAGTCAATAACAGACATATTCCCTGTTTCATACACCGCAATCCTTCGCTTTGTTTCAAGGGATGCTGTCATTTAGGTGCGAAAATGTCTAGAATTGAACCAACGAAGTCCATGCCTATTCGGCACAGTTCAACATTTTGAGTGTATATGTCTGTATTACAAGTATTAACTTTCCCGGATGATCGCCTAAGAACGGTAGCTAAGCCCGTTGAAGCCGTAACGCCGGAAATCCAAAAAGTCGTCGATGACATGATTGAAACCATGTACGACGAAGAAGGAATTGGCCTTGCAGCAACGCAAGTTGACTTTCATCAGCGAATTGTTGTGATTGATATTTCAGATACTCGCGACCAACCGATGGTACTTATCAACCCAGAAATTACCGAAAAGCGCGGTGAAGATGGTATTGAAGAAGGCTGCCTTTCGGTCCCTGGTGCTCGCGCACTAGTGCCACGCGCCGCTGAAGTGAGTGTCAAAGCGCTGAACCGCGATGGTGAAGAGTTTACGTTTGATGCAGATGACCTATTGGCTATCTGTGTACAGCATGAGCTTGACCACTTAGAGGGTAAACTGTTTGTTGATTACCTTTCTCCTCTAAAGCGTAAACGCATCAAAGACAAACTCGAGAAAATTAAGCGCTTCAACGCTAAACAATAATATTAAGTGAGGTTTCCGTGAGCCAATCATTACGTATTGTGTTTGCCGGTACTCCAGACTTCGCCGCCCGTCACTTGGCGGCGTTATTGTCTTCGGAGCACGAGGTTATCGCTGTTTACACCCAGCCTGACAGACCAGCAGGCCGAGGCAAAAAGCTAACGGCTAGTCCGGTCAAAAATATTGCCCTTGAGCATGATATTCCGGTTTATCAACCCGTCAATTTCAAGTCTGACGAAGCTAAGCAAGAGCTCAAAGACCTCAATGCCGATATCATGGTGGTTGTCGCTTATGGCCTGTTGTTGCCACAAGCAGTTCTTGATACACCAAAGCTAGGTTGTATCAATGTTCATGGTTCAATCCTGCCTCGCTGGCGTGGTGCTGCACCTATTCAACGCTCTATTTGGGCTGGGGATGCACAAACCGGTGTGACAATTATGCAGATGGATATTGGCCTAGATACCGGTGATATGCTGAAAATTGCCACACTACCTATTGAAGCAACAGATACCAGTGCGACCATGTACGATAAGCTGGCAGAGCTTGGCCCACAAGCTTTAGTCGAATGTCTTGCTGATATTGCCTCAGGCAATGCTACGCCAGAAAAGCAAAATGACGATGAAGCAAACTACGCCAGCAAGCTAAGCAAAGATGAAGCGAAGATCGATTGGAATCAGCCAGCAGAATTCATTGAACGCTGCGTGCGTGCTTTCAACCCATGGCCTATGAGCTTCTTCTCTGTAGAAGAGAACAACATCAAAGTTTGGCAATCGCGGGTAGAAGACAAAGCGACAGAATCAGTAGCTGGGACTATTCTTAAGGCTGATAAAACAGGAATTTACGTCGCAACCGGTCAAGGTACTTTGGTGTTAGAACAAATTCAAATACCGGGCAAAAAAGCCATGCCAGTGAGCGATGTATTGAATTCTAAAGCCAGCTGGTTTGAAGTGAGTAGCGTTCTGAGCTAAAGACGCAAATGCTCAATGATAGTTAGGGCCAGCACGTTGAGTGCGGGCCTTATTTTATTTTTAATGTCGATAAAAATTTAGGTAACCAACATGAATGTTCGCGCTGCTGCGGCCAATATCCTTTTCCAAGTGGTTGATAAAGGTCAATCTCTATCGAGCGCCCTTCCATTAGGCCAGCAACAAGTAAAACCTAGAGATCAAGCCTTATTACAAGAGATTTGCTTTGGTGCGCTGCGCATATTGCCTCGTTTGGAGTCCGTTGCATCCGAGCTAATGGATAAGCCATTAAAAGGCAAACAACGTGTATTTCATCACCTGATTTTGGTCGGCATCTATCAAATTGGCCACATGCGAATTCCTGCTCATGCAGCGGTGGGGGAGACTGTAGAAGCAACCAAAACGCTAAAAGGTCCGAGACTGCGCGGCCTTATCAATGCAGTACTACGCAACTACCAACGCAACCAAGAGCAGCTAGATGAGATTTCCGTCAGCCACAATGCTGGAAAATACGGCCACCCTAGTTGGTTACTGAAGCTACTGCAAGAAAGCTACCCACAACAATGGGAAACGATTGTAGAGGCTAATAACACCAAAGCACCTATGTGGCTGCGCGTGAACCACCAGCACCTCAATCGTGACGATTATCAAGCACTACTCAAAAATGAAGGCATAGATTCCACCGCTCACTCTGAAGCCTTGGATGCTCTAAAATTGGCCGCCCCTTGCGATGTCAACAACCTTCCCGGTTTCGATAAAGGTTGGGTATCGGTACAAGATGCCGCAGCACAACTTTCTATCAACTACTTAGAGCCTAAAGATGGAGAGTTGATTTTGGATTGTTGCGCCGCTCCCGGAGGCAAGACTGCACATATCCTGGAGCGTACTAAAGACAGCCAAGTGGTAGCTATTGATTGTGATGAGACCAGATTGAAGCGTGTTCATGACAACCTTAAGCGCCTACAGCTACAGGCTAAAGTAGTATGTGGCGATGCAAGAACACCAAGTGAGTGGTGGCAAGGTGAACAATTTGACCGCATTCTATTAGATGCGCCATGTTCTGCAACCGGGGTGATTCGTAGACACCCTGATATCAAATGGTTGCGCCGCGCCGATGACATTGAAGCACTCGCAGAGCTACAACGTGAGATCTTCGACGCTATGTGGCAGCAATTAAAAGTAGGTGGAACATTGGTGTACGCCACTTGTTCAATCACACCACAAGAAAACAAAGAGCAGGTAAAAGCATTCCTTGCTCGCACAGACAACGCACAGCTTATTGATTCAGACATCGATAACCCAGGACGTCAGATTCTTCCTGGAGAAGAAGATATGGATGGTTTCTATTACGCTGTGCTAAAAAAGGCGTAGAATGCTAACTTATTGATAGCTATGCTAGTGACTCGTTAAGTCGAATTTATCAAAAGAGCGCAATGTTATGAAAATCATCATTCTTGGAGCAGGTCAAGTTGGTGGCACACTCGCAGAGAACCTTGTGGGTGAAAACAACGATATCACCATCGTCGATCGCAACGGTGACCGTCTAAGGGAGCTGCAAGATAAATACGATTTGCGAGTCGTCAATGGCTACGCTAGCCATCCTGATGTATTGCGTGAAGCTGGCGCACAAGATGCTGACATGCTAGTGGCGGTGACCAATATGGACGAAACCAACATGGCTGCATGCCAAGTTGCGTTCTCTTTATTCAATACGCCAAACCGTGTCGCTCGAATTCGTTCTCGTGAATACCTGATTGAAAAAGAAAGTCTGTTCAACTCAGGTGCCATCCCTGTTGACCACCTGATCGCTCCAGAAGAGTTGGTGACCAGCTATATCGAACGATTGATCCAATACCCCGGGGCATTGCAAGTCGTCAGCTTTGCGGATGAACGCGTAAGTTTAGTCGCGGTCAAAGCCTATTATGGTGGTCCGCTCGTAGGGAATGCACTGTCGACTCTGCGTGAGCATATGCCTCACATTGATACTCGAGTAGCGGCTATTTTCCGTCAAGGGCGTCCGATTCGACCACAAGGTACCACTATTATCGAAGCGGATGACGAAGTCTTCTTCGTAGCAGCAAGTAATCACATTCGCTCTGTAATGAGTGAATTGCAACGACTCGAAAAACCATACCGCCGCATCATGATTGTTGGTGGTGGTAACATCGGTGCTAGTCTTGCTAAGCGTCTAGAGCAAACTTACAGCGTGAAGCTTATCGAGCGCAGTTATAAGCGCGCCGAAAAGCTGTCGGAAGAGCTAGAGAACACCATCGTCTTTTGTGGTGATGCTGCGGATCAAGAGCTGTTAACCGAAGAGAACATCGACCAAGTAGACGTATTTATTGCACTCACCAATGAAGATGAAACCAACATCATGTCAGCGATGCTGGCGAAGAAAATGGGCGCAAAAAAGGTCATGGTACTGATTCAGCGTGGGGCTTATGTTGATCTTGTGCAGGGTGGCACCATAGACGTGGCGATTTCACCTCAGCAAGCGACTATTTCCGCTCTACTTACCCACGTTCGTCGTGCCGATATTGTAAACGTCTCATCACTGCGCCGCGGAGCCGCAGAGGCGATCGAAGCAGTTGCTCATGGTGACGAAACCACATCTAAAGTGGTTGGCAAAGCCATTGGTGACATAAAACTACCACCAGGTACCACAATTGGCGCTATTGTACGTGGTGAAGAAGTACTTATTGCCCATGATCGCACCGTGATTGAGCAAGATGATCACGTAGTGATGTTCCTCGTGGACAAAAAATACGTGCCTGACGTTGAGGCATTGTTCCAACCAAGTGCATTCTTCCTGTAAGGCACTCCAATGGTTAACGCCCGTCCTGTTTCCTTTGTTATAGGGTTAGTGCTCTCTAAACTAGCCCTATTTATGTACGTCCCAACATTGGTTGCTTTCTTTACTGGTACCGATGGTTTCCTTGATTTTGGCTTAGCGGTTGTCATTACCCATTTTGCCGCCTTTGTTTGCCTCTCACTTGGACGCACAAAAAACTTCAAACTCAGTGTGCGTGATATGTTCCTAATCACTAGCTTGGTTTGGACTATTGCCAGTGCCTTTGCCGCGCTCCCTTTTGTTTTTATCAACCATATCAGCTTCACCGATGCTTACTTCGAGACCATGTCTGGCATTACGACAACAGGGTCGACGGTACTTAGCGGATTAGACAACATGGCTCCCAGTATTTTACTGTGGCGTTCTATTTTGCAATGGTTAGGTGGTATCGGATTTATTGTTATGGCGGTTGCCGTTCTGCCAATGCTTAATGTCGGTGGTATGCGTCTATTCCAGACTGAATCTTCAGATTGGTCAGATAAAAGCAGCCCGAGAGCCAAAACGGTCGCCAAAAACATTGTACTGGTTTATCTAGTATTAACTGGGCTTTGTCTACTGGGCTATACAGTGACAGGAATGGATCTGTTCGATGCAATTAATCACTCATTCACTACACTTTCAACGGGCGGCTATTCCACTTCCGATGGCTCTATGAACCATTTCTCGGAAGGCGCACACTGGGTCGGTACCATCTTTATGTTCTTAGGCGGGCTACCTTTCCTATTGTTTGTTGCTGCGTTAACAAAACGCGATCCGAGAATATTGCTTAGGGATGCTCAGGTTCGAGGCTTTGGGTATCTGTTTTTAGTATCGAGCACCGTTGTGGCGTTGTGGCTATTTTGGGAAGATGGCTATGCACTAAATGATGCATTCCGAGTATCCATGTTCAACATCGTATCTGTTGTAACAACAACGGGCTTTGGACTGGAAGACTTTACGGCTTGGGGGCCGCTACCTTCGGTTATTTTTGCGTTTATGATGATGGTAGGAGCGTGTTCAGGTTCAACCTCGGGCGGCATCAAAATATTCCGCTTTCAGATAGCTGTTACCTTGCTTAATAAGCAAATGATGAAGCTTATTCATCCGTCAGGCGTTTTTGTTCAACGCTACAATAACCGTCCGGTCAATGATGATATCGTGCGCTCAGTTGTCGCATTTGTATTGATGTTCTTCGTGACTATTATCGTTATCGCCGCAGGATTGAGTGCTATGGGGTTGGACCCCGTTACCAGTATCTCCGGCTCTATCACCGCAGTCGCGAACGTAGGGCCTGGGATGGGCGATATCATTGGCCCAACAGGTAACTTTGCGCCACTTCCCGACGCCGCTAAGTGGCTGCTTAGCTTTGGTATGTTAATGGGCCGTTTGGAAATCCTGACCCTGTTAGTACTCTTCTTCCCTGCATTTTGGCGCCGCTAAACCGGCGCTACATACCAGTACACGGCAAAAAAGTGACAAGCTGCTCCTGCAAGCACAAAAAGATGCCAAATAGCATGGTTATAGGGTATCCGCTTATTGGCATAGAACACAACACCCAAGGTGTAAATCGCACCACCCAATGCCAATAGTATTAAGCCTGAAGGCTCTAAATGCTTAGCCAATTGATAGATGACTATCACCGATAACCACCCCATGACAAGATAGGTAATCAATGAAGCACGTTTAAAGCGATAAACGAAGAACAACTTCATAATGATGCCAATAACAGCCAGCGCCCAAATAACAACCATTAAGCCAATTGCTAGTGGTGTTCTCAGGCTCACCAGCATAAACGGTGTATAGCTACCCGCTATTAACAAGAAAATAGCGCAATGATCGAAAGTTTTCAGCCAGCGTTTACTGTTAGGGTTAGCAATAGAGTGATACAAGGTTGAGGCCAGAAATAGCGTGATCATGCTAGCGCCATAAAGACTCATACTAGTAATCGTGAGAACATCGGCATGCGCACCAAGCGCTTTTTGCAGCAGTAGTATCAAGCCTACAATGGACAGCAGCACTCCAATACCATGAGAGATGCTGTTCGCCCACTCTTCACGAGCGCTGTAATTGGAAGTAGTTGCTGAGGACATTAAGGCATACTCTAAAAGGATAGTGATTAAAGAGTATGCCATATTCAGCTAACATGCGTTAGCTGAAATTAGGTTGTTTGCTCTAAGTAAGCCAGAACTTGCTGACCCGCTTCTTCACCAGACAGTGAACTTGGGATCTGCATTTCTCGTTTCAGTTGCCCTAAACCAATGAGACTTGAGAGCATGCCTTTTACTCCCTCTTTATTTCTATCGATTTCAAACCATAACTTGAGTTCATCTTCACTACGGTAAGCAATGATCTCAAGCTCACGCCAGCGACCATGGTAAGGCCCTGTGGTTGGAACAAACTCAAACTCTTGAACAAACGGCATAACAAAGCCCTTTGCCGCTTCGCACTCAACCTGACGAATACGTAACCCTTGCTCTTCCAAAGCAGAGAATATGCCGTCCACTAATGGGTCTGGCCTCACTGTCAGCATATCTTTATCTGTTGGATCAGCTGCTAGCGCGATATCCAATCCAGTTTCCAACCATACTTTAGAATCACCAATTGTCACTGGAGTATTCCAAGGCACGTCAAGCTCAACCTCAAAGTCTCGTGTTTCTCCTGGCTCAATGGTAAATGCGTAAGGCAGCTTCCATGTTTGCAGCTCAAAGGTTTTCGATACTCTTTTTTTCGGTGCGCCCGGTTGATTGCTATTGTCGTGGTTACTACGTGCTACCTCATCAATATAGCGACAACAAAGCCTCATATTGATGTTATCCACCGTCTGGGCAGTGTTACCACCGTAGACGTGAATCGTAACTTTCGCTGTCTCGCCGGGATAGAGATATTCTTGGTGAAGAACAGAATCCACTCGCGCGGCGCCGATACCAAAACTTGCTAAGGTTTTCTTAAAAAAAGACATACGCACATCCATTTATATCCCAAGATAGTGCTACCGTTTTATCGCAAAATGATCGAGAAAACAAATATCCAACGCACAAATCTATTGTGGAAAAAATGACCAATAATTCACTGCAAACTATCGTATCCACACAAACTTGGTGGTATTCTATGCGTGATATGCATGCATATCATTATTCCTGATTACTTATTTGGAGTGGCATAAGTCAAAAAAGAGTGACATTGAGAGTTATTTCGGTGTTCTCATAAGTAATCAGGCCATTAGATTGGCAATGGAATTGCCTGACTTGTTAGGTAAAACAATGCGCCCAACACCCGTCAGGTTTTCGTACTCAAATCGTGGTGCGTCGCGTCGTCGCAGTGGTTTCGTTTCTGCGCCTGTCGCAAAAAAAGTCGCTCCTTCAATGACGCTCGTTGAACAAAGTGTTCGTATGGCACCAGCTCCAACCAGAGTTGTTAAAGCGGCATAATAAAAAGCGCAGTTATCCTGCGCTTTTTTTTGTGTCCAATTCCTTCACTTATTGGTATTAGCCTCGATTTTTGGTACTTTTACTCAAAAATACTTATAAAAATTGTGGAGAAAGTTATGAAGTGTCACCGCGTTAACGAACTCATTGAGTTGATACATCCAGAATGGCAGAAAGAACCTGACCTTAACTTACTGGAATTTATTATAAAACTGTCCAATGAAGCTGGATACGAAGGTAAGCTTGAAGATCTCACTGATGATGTTCTTATCTACCATCTAAAAATGCGTAATAGCCAGAAAGACGAAATGATTCCAGGATTGGCGAAAGACCAAGAGGATGACTTCAAAACCGCACTCTTAAAGGCTCGCGGCATCATCAAATAACCAAATGTTATAAAAACGACCCTCTAAGGGTCGTTTTTTATATGAGCCGACGCTAATTTTGTTGTTAAAGGTTGATAGCCTTAAAGAAATGAAATTGTTATCAAGGTTATAATCGCTGGGTTTTAATACTGCGTACTGATTAGTAAGTGACTTACCAGTCGCAGCAATGTCGGAATAGATAGAGTGCGTCAAAACGCACCGTCAGCCCAAGAAGGACAGCCTCAGCATGAGTCAGGATAAAATTGACGTAAAGGATGTAACACCCAAAACGTTCAACCCCAAAACCCACAAAGGCAACGGAGATCGATTTAACCCAAGCAATCGCATCTACGTTCGTGAAAGTAAAGGAACCTTTCAAAAGCTTAGACGCTACGGCGGCTGGTTTTTACTCCTATTGTTCGCACTGGTACCTTGGATACCTTATGGCGAGAGACAAGCGGTATTGCTTGATATTGGTAATCAGCAATTTAACTTTTTTGGCACCACACTTTATCCGCAAGATCTCACCCTACTCGCGTTACTATTTATGGTGGCCGCATTTGGCCTGTTTTTTATCACCACGTTTTTAGGTCGAGTATGGTGTGGCTACTTATGCCCACAAACCGTCTGGACCTTTATGTACATTTGGTTTGAAGAAAAACTAGAAGGCAGCGCCAACAAACGACGCAAGCAAGACAGTGGAAAACTCAGTCCAAACCTCATTATGCGTAAAGGTCTCAAACATGTCGCTTGGTTAGCTATCGCGTTAGCGACTGGCTTTACCTTTACCGGTTATTTTGTACCAATTGGAGCGCTCGTTAGTGATTTTTTCACCTTTAATGCCAGTTTCTGGCCCGTATTCTGGGTGTTGTTTTTTGCCGGTTGTACATACGCAAATGCAGGGTGGATGCGCTCCATCATGTGTATCCATATGTGCCCTTACGCTCGCTTCCAGTCAGCCATGTTTGATAAGGACACCTTTATTGTTGGTTACAACAGTCAACGAGGTGAAACTCGCGGCCCTCGCTCTCGTAAAGCAGACCCGAAAAAACTGGGCTTAGGTGACTGCATTGACTGTGACCTTTGTGTACAAGTATGCCCGACAGGCATTGATATCCGAGATGGCTTGCAGTACGAATGCATCAACTGCGGCGCTTGTATTGATGCGTGTGACAAGACTATGGACAGAATGGGCTATGAGAAAGGTCTCATCAGCTACACCACGGAGCACCGTCTCTCAGGTAAACACACCAAAGTCATGCGACCAAAGCTGCTAGGTTATGGCTCGGTATTACTGGTGATGATTGCCCTGTTCTTTGTGCAGATTTCGGCCGTCGACCCCGCGGGGCTGAGTGTTCTTAGGGATCGTAACCAACTGTTCCGAGTTAACAGTGATGGTCTGGTGGAGAATACCTACACCTTGAAGGTCATCAATAAAACACAACAAGAGCAACAATATACGCTCAGTGTTTCTGGACTAGAAAATGCAACTTGGTATGGACGACAAACCATTTCCGTTGAACCAGGTGAAGTCTATAACTTGCCGATCAGTTTAGGTGCTGATCCAGAGCAACTCAGTTCACCTGTATCGACAATTCAGTTTATACTGAGCGACAGTAATGACTTCTCAACAGAAGTAGAAAGTCGATTTATTAAGAAGCTCTAACCGACGTGTTAGCTACCTATTATAGGAAAAGGGCTCAGCAATGAGCCCTTTTATTTTATACATGACAGATAAAGCCTTTAACTTTGATGCCCTCACTCCTGATTTCATGTGGTATGCCTTAGAAAGCATCGGTGTTCGAGCAGAATCCGGCTTGCTTGCTCTTAACAGTTACGAAAACCGCGTCTATCAATTTACTGATGAAGATAGAAAACGCTTTGTGGTCAAGTTCTATAGACCGCAACGTTGGAGCCGTGAGCAAATCCAAGAAGAGCACGACTTTTCCAATGAATTGGTGGAAAACGAAGTACCTATTGCAGCGCCTCTATCGATTAACGGAGAGACTATTCATGAGTATCAAGGTTATCTGTTCACTCTGTTTAATAGTGAAGGTGGTCGCCAGTTCGAGGTTGATAATCTAGAGCAACTAGAATGGGTGGGTCGATTTATGGGCCGTATCCATCAGGTAGGAGCTCAAAAGAACTTCATCCATCGTCCGACAATTGGTCTGGAAGAGTACGTATATCAGCCAAGAAAGCTGCTGCAGTCATCTACATTCATCCCTGCGCACTTAGAAAATGCATTTTTCAGCGACTTAGATTTACTGATCTCGCAAATTGAAGCGCATTGGCAACCGAGTGAAACCATTCGTCTGCATGGCGACTGCCACCCGGGCAACATTCTTTGGCGTGACGGTCCGATGTTTGTGGACCTAGACGATGCTCGTAATGGGCCTGCTATTCAGGATTTATGGATGTTGCTCAATGGCGATCGACAAGACAAAATGATGCAACTTGATGTTCTGTTGGAGGGATATCAAGAATTTGGTGACCTGCCTAACGATCAATTGAAACTAATTGAGCCTTTACGTGGTCTACGTATGGTGCACTACATGGCCTGGTTGGCAAAACGCTGGCATGATCCTGCATTCCCACAAGCCTTTCCTTGGTTCAATGATGCCAAATACTGGGAAGGACAAGTGCTCGGTTTTAAAGAACAGATTGCCGCGCTGAATGAAAAGCCACTTTCATTACAACCGCAGTGGTGACAAACTATCCCCATTCCTGATAAGGATTTGGTTTTACACATGGAGAAAATAATGAAAAAAATCATCGCATTATTTGCGACGCTTCTAGTCAGCCTGGGAGTAAGTGCAGCACAATTTCAAGAAGGTACTCACTATAAAGTTCTAGACTTAGAAAAATCCTCTAAGCCTGTGGTAACAGAGTTCTTCTCGTTCTACTGCCCACACTGCAACAGTTTCGAGCCTATAATTGCACAGCTTAAGAAAAAGATTCCAGCAGACGCTAAGTTCCAGAAGAACCACGTTTCTTTTATGGGTGGCAACATGGGCCTTTCAATGAGCAAAGCCTACGCGACTATGGTGGCGTTAAAGATTGAAGACAAGATGGTTCCTGTGATGTTTAACCGTATCCATAACATGAACAAACCGCCTCGCAATGACGAAGAACTACGTCAAATCTTCTTAGATGAAGGTGTGGACGCGAAGAAATTTGATGCCGCATTTAACGGCTTTGCTGTTGACTCTATGGTGCGTCGTTTTGATAAGCAGTTTAAAGACAGCGGACTTTCTGGTGTCCCTGCTGTCATCGTCAATAACAAGTACCTAGTCGAAGCTGGTGGCATTCAGTCATTGGATGAGTACTTTGAGCTGGTAAACTTCCTATTGAAGAAATAAGCCGCTCTAAAATGTAAAAACCGAGCCCATATGAGCTCGGTTTTTTTATTTGGTGTGGATATCATCGAGTACTTGGTCCTTGTCCTTCCAAACCTCACCTAACCACTTTTGGAACTCTCGCTTGTAAGGCTTATCGTTGAAGTAATCACCCAGAATTTTCTCATCTACAGGCAAAATACGAACCTTTACAACGATTTTTTTCATATCACCCTTTAATACCGCTTTAAAAGGCTCATCCGTATTTTCCGGATACGCCAGAGTGACATCAATAATATTTTCAAACTGGTCACCCATCGCAGCCAATGTATAAGCAATGCCACCGGATTTAGGTTGTAATAGATAGTTGTAACCCGCGCTACTTTTCTTCTGCTTATCGGCAGTAAAGCGCGTTCCTTCTACATAATTCACCACTGTCGTTGGGGTATCTTTAAACTTTGCACATGAACGGCGAGTCGTCGCGAGATCTTGTCCTCGCTTTTCTGGGTGACGAAGCAAATACTCACGTGAATAACGCTTCATAAACGGCATATCTAGCGCCCAACAAGCCATGCCGACAAAAGGGACATACAAAAGCTGTTGTTTCAGAAAAAACTTAGGCATTGGAATGCGATCTTTAAACACGCTGCAGAGCACAACAATGTCAGTCCAGCTTAGGTGGTTACTGATCATCAAATACCAACCATCTTTTCGCAGTGATTCTAGCCCTTCAATGTCCCATACCACCTTGGGATTGACCAAATGAAGAATACCGTGATTCACCGTCGCCCATAACCACATAAAGCGATTAGCTAAAGACGTACACAATCGCTGTAGAGACTTGATCGGAATTAGAAATTTGATCAATCCAAACCCAAGTATAGGAATCGAACAAAATGCCGTATTAATGATGACCAGAGAGGCACTAATAATAAAAAGTAGGTATCCAAGCATAACCAACTATCTATGATTCGTTTGTGACAATTTTATGGCGGTTAATTGTACAAGGCGTACTGCCTTGTGCAATGATTTTATCATTGGTCTGATTTGTGTTGTAACTCAAAAAAAACGAGCTTATTCTGAACTAATAACATAGCATAAACATATAATTACAATCGTTACCAAAATAATCAGAACATGATAAGGATCAGTTATGAAACAGGCATGGAGTGTCTTGGCAGTGTCCCTTGGTCTTGTCTCGCAGGTAGCAGTGGCTAAGTTGGGAGAAAGCAATGGTTTTAGCGGTGAAATTGCATTAAACGCGGCTTACGCAAGCAAAACATCGAATCTTACTAACACCGACGATGAATTTCGCAACTACACTGGTAGTCAACAAGAAGACAGCGGCGCATTAGTACTTCCCCTCGGTAGTCTTCAATATACCTTTGGAGCGCAATCAAACCATCAATTGTTTTTAGGTACATCACGAGCCGATATTGCCGTTGGTACGGTAGCACTTGAGGCGGGTTACAAATACCTATTTCGCGATAAAACCAAAGTGAGTGTTTCTTTCTTGCCAACCATTCTAGAGGGTGAAGTCTGGCAAGATCCCTATACGACAGATACTCGCAATACTACCAAAGAAAAAGGCAACGCGTATCGTCTACAACTAGACAATATTGCCGGATCGTTATTCAGCTTGGACCTTGCCTATGGCAAACGTGAACTGGATGAGGAGCGCTCTGGTACAGGAGTACCTGCCTTATCTCCACAGGAAGCTCAACTCCTAAGTCGTAACGCTGATATCCTCTATGGTAAGTTCAAAATGATGCTACCAGTGAGCCAACAAGTATTACTCTATCCCGCTCTGATTTACACCCAGCAGGATGCGGATGGCAATGCAATGAAGCACAATACTTATGGTGCAGAGTTATCCTCTTTCATGTCGTTTGGAAATCACAAATTAGCACTGACGTTAGGCTATTTAAAACGTGATTACGATGCAGCAAATCCAATCTATGACAAAACTCGTGGCGATGATGAATGGAAGGCTTTCCTAGCATATGAGTATCCGGGAATTTTCTACTCCGATAACTTATCGCTTGTTGCCTTTGCCGGTGCGACTAATAGCGATTCCAACATCGACTTCTACGATGAAAAAGACTGGATCACCGCAGTTGGCCTAAACTGGAAATTCTAATAGGTCATAGGCACACCCATTACCTTCCATTATACGTGGCTTAGCGAAGCATTTTGCTAAGCCATTTTTTATCGCTACAGTACCCGCCAAGTTTATAAGGAAATAACCTCTTTACCCACAACCTACTGATTTATGGATATGTCATGGCTATTCGATACTTCTTGCTTTCGCTTATAGCATTTACTGCGACCTACAGCTCTCTATCTGTCGCTTCACTAGCTCAGAGTAAAGGCTTTAGTGGTGAAATATCAATCAGCAATACACTGGTAGGAGAAAAATCCAATTTGGTCGCCAGTACCGATCCCAAAATCAGCGCCTCTCAAGAAACATACGATGAGTTTTGGATGCCATTAGGTGTAGTCAATTACACTTTTGGATCGCAAAGCAATAAACAATGGTTCATTGGAACTTCCCGTAACGATATTGCAGTCGGAACCTTTGTATTAGAAGGCGGTTATAGACAACAACAAAACGATGGTTCTATATGGAGTATTTCTTACTTACCGACCGTCCTCGGAGAACCGATTTGGAACAATCCATACGTCGGCGCCGAACAACTGCAAGCAGCGGAAGCAACAGGCGATGCTTATCGTTTTCAAATGGAGAACATCGCAGGCTCACTGTTTACCCTAGATTTGGCATACGGTACCCGAGTTGTTGATGAAGAGTTTTCGGCAAAAAACCTTAATCTTGACTCAGATTATGATAGGAATAGCCATCTCTACTATGCGAAAGGCTCCTACACGTTAGCGGTTAATAATCACTGGCTGTTGTTTCCATCGGTGATTTATGTGGTTGATGATGCTAAAGGTCAAGCCGTCAGAAACCAAGGGGTTGGCAGTGAACTTACTGCCCTATTCACCTACCAGCAACACAGCATTGCCGCGACCATGAGCTATATGAATCATGAATATCGTGGCGAGAATGTCATTTTCGATCAGAATCATCGTATCGATGAAAAATACAGTGCATTTCTGGCTTATGAATACCTCTCTTTATGGAATATTGATGCATTATCTTTAATATCCCTATCAGGATACAACGCGACAGATTCTTCCATCGCCTTTTATGAGTCCGCCGATTGGATAACCTCCGTCGGTATGAACTTCGCCTTCTAAACCGCTTGCGCAGTCAATTGTTTTAGCAACCTATCCATAGCGCGATATCCTAACGCTTCAGCTAAATGTTCTCTTTGAATATCATCCTCACCGCCAAGATCAGCAATAGTACGTGCTACTTTGATAATTCGATGATAGGCGCGAACAGAGAGCCCTAAACGGTGTAGAGCATTCTCAAGAAACTCTGCATCTGTTTTCTTTAAGCGACAATAGTCCTCGATTTCACCGCTGTGAAGAAGTGCATTCACCTTACCATTGCGACTTAACATCACATCACGCGCTCGATGAACACGCTGACGCACGACTTGAGTTGACTCCCCTCGCTCTCCCCCTTCAGACAATGTTCCTTTGGGTAATGAAGGTATTTCAATCGACATATCAAATCGGTCGAGCAAAGGCCCCGATAATCGACTGAGGTAGCGTAGAATTAGCTGAGGGTTGGTACGTGACTGATTGCCTTCATAGTACCCAGTAGGACTCGGGTTCAATGCGCCGACGAGTTGGAATCGAGCTGGAAAACGGGTTTTCCCTTGGGCTCGGGAAATAATAATTTCGCCTGACTCAAGCGGCTCTCGAAGTGAGTCCAAGACTTTTCTTTCAAATTCGGGCATTTTCCTAATATCGAGTTTGAGTAATAAATATTGTCAATTTGAGGCATTGAATGTTGTGATTGATATCTGAGTTAGTGGAGCGCATCGCTTCAGATGCTAGCAGAACGATAAGCCATTTATTTTTCTATTTAGTCGAGTAAGTAGCTATGTTATCCGTTCAATCTGACGTCTTCACTTAGCCCCTCCCATGAATGAATATTCACTTAATCGTCAGGTGCAACAACTGATTCAATCACAGGTTTCAGATGGAGAGCGAAACTACCAACTAAAACAGTAATGCCCCGAAATCTGTTAGAGCAGCAACTCTACGAGCATTGATAACCTGCCTTTTCCCATACCTGACCTAATCCGTAAAGCAACGCTCAGTCCGCAGCAATTCACAGCGGTACCAGCATTGAAATGATACAACGCTACTATAGTAAGCTAACGGCAATAGTGAGAGCATCAGAACTAATTGGAGACTTTGAGAAACAACAAAGTTTGTAATTTGTACCTTTCTAGAAACAGTGTCAACGGCATAGCTCGAATGTACGCGATACTGGTTTACTTTCAGCCCTGCAAGGGCTGGCCTCCAATTAGTTCATTTAAAACTATATGTTAGTGCTACAATAGCGCTATACCAAAAAATACACTGCAACAGCAATGAGTAATAGAGGATAGAGCATCTTCACATGAGAGGATATTCTCGCAATAAGAGTGAAAAACTCTTGGAGGAAGCCTATCTTTATTTCTTCATTATTGGCCACAACTTCACCATTAAAGATTGGCAGCCAGTATTTCTTTAAAAACGCCCCATCTCGATTAAAAAACATACTATGACCACCACGAAAGAAACGGTTTGTCACCTTGCTTGAGCTGAGACCTCTAAAGCCAGTTAAACCAGCCATACCAGTTCCTAGTACGGCAGCTTCGCTAATTAGCAAAGGAACGTCATTAACTGCACAATCATTCACAATGGTTATATTTTTCAAATGATCTAACTTTGAAAAATCGTAATCTTGATCTAATACACTTCCACTTAAGACAATACACTTAATGCAGCTTAGGTCCACATTGCTTTTAATATTTTCCAATGCCTTTACTGTTAAATAGGTACCGAAGCTGTGTGAGAAGAAAATAATCTGTTTTGCTTTATTGTTCTTCAACCAATCAACAAGGTCACTTTCTAACCTAGATACTATTTTCTTTCTTAGTGAGGGGAACAAAAAAGTAAAAAAATCAATACCTACAAACTTAAACCCAAGATGTTCGATATCCTTTCCATTATTATCCTTCTTCACCTCAGAAAATAGAAACTCTTGCCATGAACCAAAAGTTCTTATTCCATGAACAGTAACAACGGCATAGTCTTTTTCAACTTTTCTTGTTATATTACTACGATTAATAGCATATCTAATTGCTTCTTTCTTATTGTTCAACCATGATATATCACTGGGCTTAGCATAATCTAGTGAAAATCCGATATCACTGAACTCTCTTTCTTTTTCCTCTAGATTATCTTTTAGCGCTGTATACCCTATTATTTTCTCAGGAGGCTCAACCCTTCCTCGTGAAATATCACTAAGTATCTTAACCCCACCCCAATCATCTATTTCTATTCCTTTATCGAAATTAGGAAGAGCCATATCTAAAAAGACCACACTATATGTAATCTTTCGAAGCAGAGTTCGAGCATGATTTATCGATAAGGATTCGTCAATTTGTTCATCGTCCAAGTCGAAAATTTCTACGAGAGTTCTTTTTATCAAAGTCAGTCTAGACTTATCATCATCAACAATGAGCAGCTTAGGCATTTGCAACAAACTCCTTTAGCTTTTCCTTCCACTGTGAGCCAGAATGCTCATAAAAAATAGCCCCCTTAAAGCTATCAGGGTATTTTTCTTTAGCAAACTCATTAATTTCATGCAAGCTCATGCTGTTATCTGCCGTGGACAGGGATTCATATTGAGTCAAAAAAACAAAGTTTACCTCTATATCTCTTCTCGATATTTGCCTAGCGATATCTAGGCCAGCCAATGCTCGAAAATCATTATTTAACTCGTCTTTATTCTTATCAAAAGTTGGCAAGCTCATATCTATAATAGCCAGTTCATATGCACCTGACACCAAAGATCTAACAGCAGAAGAGTATGAAACAACTACATCTACATTATTACAAAAAAGATCTGATTCTAAATAATTCAAAACACTTTTACTTTTGTAATCGCCATCTTCAACTAGTAGTATTTTCCTACCATTCATAACATAACCTTCTGATAAAAAATATTATTATCTAAATCAATTTCAAAATTAAATCTTGGAGAACTATCTACCAAATATCTATATATCTTATATAAACCTGTACCACCTTCGCTAACTAACTTTTCATAGTCAGAATCTGGACTAAAATTTTTAACTTTGTCAACGTAGTCGTTACTTAAAATATAATCTTTCTTTCTATCATCTATCTCATTGCTTATGACGATATTAGTTTTATCTTGCAATGTAATGCTAATTGTTGTTTGACTTGAGTTGTTGCCATGAGATAAACAATTCTGATAGATTGAAATCAATGCCCTTACAACACCTAAGGCTTCAATGGAAGACAGAGAAGTATTATCTGGACCAATATTAATCTGACTTCTATCGATGTTAAGAACTTGAGGGTTGTAAATCGCTGATATTGATTCAATAGATGAGGATAAAATATCAGTCATAAGAAACTCACCTTCAATCAAAACATTTGGTCTAACGAACCAAGATTCTACTTGTGATATTTCTTCTACTATATGAACCTTCGCATTAGATAGTTGCTCAGTCAATTTGGTTAACACCAAACCAGTAGAGTTCAATTTTTTCTTAAGCTCATCTATAATAGCTACAAATTTAATTTTGAGAACTTCATTAAACTTATTGCAAATATCAGAAAAGTTCTTATCAAGCTCTGACCAAATATACTCTTCTAAAACCAGAATCAAATCTCTGGTCTCTAAGTCAGTAATGTTATCAGGATCTGAAAAACTAATTTCATCTAATTTAGAGCCAATAAAGTCAGCAAACCTATCTAGATTATCTTGGCTAAGTGCAAAATTAAATATAGCATTTTCATTACCTCTAACCTCTGAAACCGTAGGCCAAGAGTTCGCTTCTTCTATTAAATTATCAATATCTTTTGAGAATGACTTCAGACAGTCATCGACATAATTAACAAAGTCATCATTAGCGATGTTTTCTAGGTAATTACGCCAATATACATTTGGTTCGTATTCCCCTTCTAAACCTACTATTGTTACTAAGTTAAGTCCTTCGAATACACTCCTAAGTTTGTTTGGTAGTACACCATGGCGGATTTCAGAGCTAAGTGAGCGCGCTAACCCAAAGTTACTATCTGTTATAAAATCCTTGACTACCTTTTCATAAAGATTTTCATAAATGTATGTTCTTAAGTTCTTCTGCTTGTTTTTAGAGTCTTCTTCATTAGTAATATCATCAAACAAAGACTCAACAATTGACTCATCGATATCTTTGATCATAACAATGTTTTCAAACTTAACTCGGTATTCGTTTAAATTACTTTTAATGATTCCATCGACATCTATATAAATTTTGTTCTTGTCATGCTGAAGCGTTAATGAGCTAGAGAGGATTTCTGCTAAGATACGCTTCTCTTCTTCTAGTAGTAAATAATTTTCACCTTTAGCATTAATTAGGTTTCTTACTATCTTCAACCTTTCTAAAATTAACTCTTTACCACTAGTAAAGCTCAATAAATTACTCATTATTTCAGTGCTGCAAACTTCAGAAAAGAAGTAAAAATACCTCTCATCATCAAGGCTAACTGAAGAAAATAACTCACTTGGTTTACTTGAGCAGTTATCAACAAGATAGTCTTCGAGCATCTCTGAGACATTAACTTTATAGTTAGAGTTTCTAACAATTGAGTATAAATACACACATATTAAGGAGGAAATTGAGCTGGCTAATCTGGGAGAAGATTCAATTCTATTAACAACTTCTTTTAATGGGTAAAGAATTACATTATATGTATCTTTTATACACTCTCTAGATATTAAATCTATAACCTTTTCTGCCATTCCAGACTCAAGATACATTTCACATTTCAAGAAATTAACTTCTGAAGAAGTTATATCATCAAACCTATCTAGGCTTTTTAATATTTTCTCTATTTCATCTTCCTTTATGTCACCTCTCTCAATTAATGATTGTGCCTTACACCTTGCTTTTCTGCTATCAGATAAAACATCAGACTTATCATTAATTGAGAAATTAAACCTAGCATCAGATTCAAAAATCACATCTTTGTGTCTAGGAGTAACAGAAAAACCTAGAGCATATGCTTCACTGCATGATTCTATATACGATTCTTTATTAATAAATGGGTATGAAGAGTATATAGATGGTCTTAACGATTTAAATAGATCTAGTGTATAATACCTAAAATTAATTTCTTCAATAAACTTCAAAATTGAATCATATCGAGAAGGAGTACTATGTAATACACATATTTGAGTCACTATATTCTCTTCCAGCTTACCGGAGAATATATTTGGGTCAATATCAACATCATCACCATATAAGTGCAAAATAGATTTAGCCTTTATATCAAGATAGCTTAGATCTCTGCCAATACTACTTGATGTCTCTTCAATTACTTGTTGATATTTACCTTGGCTATACAAATCTATCAGGTGAAATTTATCTCCATTAGATTCCACTTCACTATTTATTTTTTTATTAATGATATCTTCAACTCTTAACCAATAGTCATCATTAGTTGCAGTATAAATATCATTGATGAATCTTAAATAAAGGTCATGCTTTTCTGATTTTTCTCTTTTGATTGCATAATCAAAAAATATCTTTTTGAATAGAATATACTTGTCTAATGGATTTAGAATCTCAGCGATTTCTATCGCTTCATCTATTTCTCTATCAACATCGTATATTCTAGGCATAATAAGTGTTGATAACATGTCAACATATCCAGACATGTTATTGTTTCTATATTCCCTTTGGATATCTGAGAAATAGTTTTTTAAAAATGCATCGATACTAGATGAAGAATGTTTATAGAACAGGTAAGTTAGTAGTTTTATTTCATTTTCTGATATGCTGATAGAGTTTATATAATTAAGTATGTCTTCTGGGTTTTTTAAGTCATATTTTAATGAAATTCTTGCGTCTACCGACCAAAATGTAATCCCATATTTAGCATTAACTATATCGATAAGTTCTATGCACTTATCATGGTCACCTCTGATGAGACAGTTTTCTATTTCTGATTTTTTTGCTTCAAATCCATAAATAATGTCTTTATTTTTTTCAAAATATGCCACCAATGAAAACAAAACAAACTCTGCACCAAGGTTAACGAAGTTATTGGACCCATTGGTAAAGACTTTCTTGTTCTCTGGTGTGATGAGCTTATCAAACTGAGGAACATTTCCCGATGCTAGTGCAATGTTTACTATTGACTTACTAGGTAAACCGAAAATCTTATGTCGCAACTTTTCAAGGTGATACTTCTTTGTTTTCTTGCCATTACCTGACCTCAAGGCTTCTTTAATAACTCCTGAGAATCTTGTATGCTTTGCCATAACAACCTAGTCCTTTCTGACATCTAATCTATCTTTATTTCGACAATCTTACCCCGCGCAGTTCTATAGATCAGCATATAGATGCGTATTTTTATTTAATATGAGAAGAAATAGGGCTTGCGTTGCGTAGTTCTAGCGAACTAAACCAGAGACCTACGATCTGAGCAGCTATACCCATCACACCTTATTGACTTATGCTAAAGGTGAGTTACAAACTAACAGGAAAATGTAAATCAACGCGTTATTTTTTCGTGGTTGTACTCATGGGATATCACCTACCTGCCGCCCTAGTTTCGAGAGCAACTCAATTACGTCATGCCTTCGCAGCGTCACAATGGAAAAGATGGAGAGATCTTGGCGTATTAAGCAGAAGTATTGCGAGCAGCAAAGATTAAGAACCCTGAATGTTGTTCTCGTGAAACGACCAACTGTGAGCCTGTTGGTGACGTGCACGTAAATCCAGAAAGAGACGCCGCTTAGGTAGTAAATAAGCGAATGATGACAGCTACCTTGAAAAACAACGCCTGTCGACCAGCATGGTGGCAGGGTGAAATTAGCAACGATATTGTAGGCGACGTTATCCAGATGTCCTTCTATGAATGCATCTTTGCGATACCAGTCTTAATTCATTAGTTGCTAAATTAGTAAATTCACCACCTCATTATTGTCCAATAGCGAGTTAATTTAATCACTGGTCGTGTTGATCACTGGTCGCTTGGCACATTCTAGTCGCGACCGACCAGCGGGCATAAGATCGAATATGAGCTGCCGACCTAATTTTCTTCGGAACCGCTCAACTTATTGATAAGCTCTTGCCTCTCCTCTTCACTCAATTTTGCAATCAAGCAAGCTAACTTGGCAGAGCTTTCTTCTTCACAAAAGAAATAATTCAAAGGGACGCCAAGCTCGTCAGCAATGAGCTTTAGAGTCTGTATGTCAGGAGCGTGTTTGCCTTTCTCATACTGATTCATTCTGGCACTTGCCGAACCCTCATCCATACCTATTCGCACTCCCAAGGATTTCTGGGAGAGTTTGGCTTTTTTACGCGCTTCTTTGAGTCGCGCTGGGATTGGGTTAGTAAATGACATTTTCGGTTCATGTGTAAAAACCTACAGTAACTAAGATTTTCTTAGTTTTATCGATTTCTGTATACTAAGCAATCCTTAGTTTTTTGATTCTACAAGAGTTGTAAATGAAACGTTCGACGAAAATCAGTGCGATTATGCACAAGTTATTGATTGAAAAAGGTATGGATGGTTTTTCGGTTATTGAACTACGCGACGCCTCTCTTTCTGTTTGTGATCTTAGAAAAGTGCCTGATGAGGCAAGAAAAATACTCTACAGACAGATCCTTCGTTTTGTGAGTAACGGTTGGCTTGAAAGTGAGGGAGAAGGACGAGATAAAAGATACTTTCAAACGGATTTGTTTCGCTCTCTTAATGTGAAACCCAAAGTCGAACGGAAGAATGCCCACTCTCCAGCTAAACCCACTTCAGATTATTCGGTATTGCGCCATGAGCGAAACCAGTACAAAGCTGAGTTAGAGATTGTTCTGGGTGAGATCGACGAGTACCAATCGCTCAATCGTCGTTTCCCTGAACTGGAACAGAGGCTCAATCCAATGTTGCAACAAGCGAGAGAGCGCTCAGCACATCTATTTGGTAGAGTTAACGTACTAACCAACGTGATTAACACCATCTTTTCGGATGTTGCCGAATGTTGAGGAAATGGCAGCAAGAATGCTCTGAAAGAGCGTTACAAAACTACAAAAACATGCACCCCCACTTTTTTTGCCAAGCCACTCCAGGAGCAGGGAAAACAGTATTGGCGGCACATATTGCTTCCAGGTTGTTGAAGGGTGACATGGTTGATCTTGTTTTGTGTTTCTCACCTTCGCTAACGGTATCAGATGGGATAAAAAGAACCTTTTCAGCAGTCCTCAATTGCACTTTTAATGGTGGGTTGGGTTCGATTGGGCAGTCGCTTACTTACCAATCTATTCAATTTCTCAGCGAAGAGTTTTGGCAGACACTACGTAACTATCGAGTATTTGTTGTGTTTGATGAGATACACCATTGCTCTGGCTCCGAGTATGAGAAAGCGAACGTTTGGGGACAACAGATCCTTGCCAAGATTCAGGGACTGGCTACCTATACATTAGCGCTTTCAGGTACACCTTGGCGTTCAGATGCATTACCGATAGTGATAGCGCGGTATAGCGACCCCGATGGGCAAATCTTGGTCGACTATCAATACACTCTCAAACAAGCCGTCGCTGACCATGTATGTAGAGCACCACGAATTGTACTCGTAGACAATGAACACTTGTCGATAACTAGCGACGGAAAAGCAGAATCGTTTTCATCGATTCTAGAGATGTTAAAGCAGACTAAAGCTTCTTATCGGAGCGTAATTCAAAATGAAGAAGCTATGGAATATCTGCTTGGACTTGGTTGTAGAAAGCTAGCGGAGATACGTACTCAAAATCAGAATGCTGGAGGGTTAGTCGTTGCTTCTTCTGTTCAACATGCCCAAGAGATTAAAAAGATACTTTTGCATAAGTATCAGCAAACTGTTTCTATCGCGACCTATCGTCATGAAGCCCCTTTAGCTGAGATTGAACGTTTTCGGAAGAATAGTACTCAGTGGATAGTCAGTGTTGGGATGATTAGTGAGGGTACGGATATACCAAGGCTTCAAGTTTGTTGCCATATCAGCTCGGTTAAGACAGAGCTCTACTTTAGGCAAGTGCTGGGGCGGATTCTACGAGTGAGTCATGCCTCGCACCAACAGGCTTGGTTATTCACGTTCGCAGAGCAAAGCTTGATAGAGTTTGCCGAGAGGATAGAACAAGATATTCCAGAATCTTGTATGCTCACTAAGGCAGGCACTCCTGGAACTTTCGCAGCAAGTGAATCAGGACGAAAGGAAGTTGCTAAAGACCTCAATATTGGTCTCGTAAGCGGCAATGCTGACTTGAGATGGAATGGTGCTGCTGACCTCGGTAGTATGGTAAATGGTGTTACTAGTCTTGCTTATGAGGTTCAGTTTAGTGGGTTCAAACAGCGCATCATTTCAGCGTTTCAAACAGCTTAATAATGGATAAATGTGAGCTATTTAGTTTGCGTTTTATCGTTGAGACTCAAATGCAACCCGTTAATCGTCTTGTTAATACAGTGTCCGAAAAGATATCACATCACGTGATAGTAGTTTTCTTCCACCTTTGGGCGTAGTTAAAGTGTTGCTGATTCGCAGTTGTACACAATATACCTCAACCAACAGTCAGCACACCAACTCTAATGATAAACCTGCTCCATCTTATGCACCCACCCGATGAAACGCACAGCTTCCTCCAAGACTGTAGTATCAAAGTTCACCGACAGATCCGTGTCAGCCATTGCAATCAAAAACAGAATATCGAGATCAGAGAGCCCATTGACCAAGTGCCAATCTATTTCATCCGATTCGTACTTTTTGATAGCTTTTCGCAAAAGGGTAAAAAGCTGGGGGAGTTGCTGGTTCGTGACCAACTCCGCCATATTAACCAGCGACAGTAGTAATAGTTTCGTATACATGAGAACCAATCTATCAGACTATCTAACAAAATTAGTTTGGAAAAAGTATGACCTTGTTTGACGTCGGCCAAGATTAGTAAACTGCTCCGCTCAGCATGGCTCTTTCGTGACTATTGGATTATAATTTAACTGTATATACAACCAGTACCAAGTATGTGTATAAGTCAATTCACATAGTTAGATCCTATCGCGTCGACAGGATAAACGAATATGGACCGATTGGGCACAGTCGACATAATGACGGAACGGTAGAAGCTTTGCTCAAGAACGGCAAAACGTTTGCCGTACCCTTTGGTGGCTTTATTGAAGGTAGTAATTTAGTTGGTCTGAAAAGGGTAAAGCTACTCCATATCCGCTACCTCTGCGACGACGAACAGGCACTAATACCAAGTTATCAGATACCGAAAAATCATTACTTGGTTGGAGTTTTTCTTGAACGCAAGCTTTATGTCTTGCTTTTTGATGGTCAGCCAAAGCACTTTCTTGATAACAATGCTGATTTTGACGGAAAGAACAATGTGGTTAGGTTGATATAAGATGTCCGGTGTAGAACAGGTTTTCTCATTGTTGACTCGGTTTCTAGAGCAAACCTTACGTTATGGCTAGTAACTCAGTGCGCCATAAATTTATTAATCCACCATGGTATGTGATCATTAACATGCAGAAGCACTTTCTAAATCAAATGATAAGGATTCAAACTTCAGTGAATTTGAAAAAGCTCGATAAGTTGGGGGCGGATTATAATAGCTTTGATCCTGGCATAGAACGTTCTGTTAGGTGCACATGGGCCCTACATATGTATATGCAACATGTATTTCGTGCAAAGCTTTCAGATTCACTTGTTCAAAAGATCAACAGAGTAAATGAGACTTTGGGAGTCACAGTACAGAGCATTGATTTAGATGACTACAAACATGACTTTACGACATCAGAGACTCTCAATAAATTGATTGAGGAAAATGAATATCCTAAGTTCTTATGGATTTACGGTGTGGATGCCTTAAGAAACTCCCGTTTTTCAAGTTGGTTACGTTCTAAGTTAGCCGTGAGAGCCACCAAAAACCTGAGAGTGGTTTTTGTTGCTGATTCTCAAGAGGTTTATCGGGAGGTTTTTTGTGACCAGAGAGCTCGCTTTTATCAATCTACGATGCCACTTCACATACATACTAGTGACTAACCCTGCACAGAAGCGAGACAAACCGAGTTGGTTGTTCCGAAAACAAGGAAAGGTTTGACTCAGAGCCTTCACCGTCAATGATTTCTAACCAATCGTTGCCCCATTCCGTGCTGGCAACTAGGAAGAAATCCTTCTCGGTTGCCTAAATCACCTTTGCCCCTTTCCGTGTCAATAACCTAAATCCAAATCCGGTCATTCCTGCGAAGGCAGGAATCTACTGACAGCCCCCGCTGAATCATATGGTCCACTCCGCAAACTAAGTGACGAGGCTAGCTTATTTTTGCCCCAAAGCGAGTTGGAGAGGCTTACTATACTCCTGTGTAGATACTCAAACCTTGCCGTTTCCATGTATTCGCATGACCTTTCCATCTTTCACGCAGACAGTCGAAGTGCTGGATCTGTTAACTGTCTGATTGAACGTCACTATTGTCGATGTTAACTTTAGAGTCATTCAAGGATATATGGGTTAGGCATCACACAGAGAGGATTGCATGTCCGAGGGATTGACTGAATCAGAAAAATTTGTGAACTCTATTAGTGAGAGAGCTTTTCTTAATCTTTGGACTCATCCAAATCCAATTGGGAAGAAAGGAAAAGAGCTTTGTGATTGCTTAATTGTCTGCGGAAACCATATCGTTATTATTTCTGTAAAGGATATTAAGTACAAAGATACAGGTGATGAAGCTGGCTGGAAGAGGTGGACTAAAGCAGCAATAGATAAGTCGGCTTCTCAAATATGGGGCGCAGAACGATGGCTAGATTCTTCTGTTGAGTTCACCAGGCACGATTGCCGAAAGGTAGAATTGCCACCAAAAGAGGAGCGAATCGTACATCGTGTATCTGTATCACTTGGGGCTCAACGAAGAATACCCACAAAGTCGGGAGACCTAGGTTATGGAATCGTACATGTTTGCGATGAGTTTAGCCTTGGAGCAATTTTTGGCCTTCTAGATACGATCACGGACTTCGTTGGTTTTCTTTCCGAAGTTGAGGCTCTAATAAACAGGGCCAATATAGTTTTCAGCGGCGGTGGCATTGAAGACTTATTGGCTATCTATTTATTAAACAATCATTCGTTCCCTTACGAAGAAGCTGATTTACTAATAATTGATGATACGGTTTTTGGAGGGTTCATAGACTCTGATGACTACAAAGCGATCCAAGAGTCTTATAAGGATTCATATTTTTGGGACAAGTTGATCGAGCATTTTGTGGGTGATCTCCTTACTGATGGAATGTTTGAATATGGCACAAATCAAGTCACTGATAATCAGCAGGCTCTTGTTCAAATGGCCCTCCAGCCGCGTGGTCACAGAGCAAATCTAGTCGATGCCTTTTCTGAGTTTTTACAGAAGCCTGAGTTAAACATTGCTGCAAGAGTAGTTTTGGCACACAAAAACACGGCATTTGTATTCCATCTAGGGCCAAGCAGTGATCGAGAAGCCAGGGTTCAAGAGCTAGGTTTAAGGTGCTTGGTTGTAAGAGGTCGCCTTCCCGATGTCCAAATTGTAGTTGGAATATCAAGAGATAAGTTGGGGCCGTCAGAGGTTGGGTACTCTCACGATATTGTTTATGTAGATATCCCAGAATGGAATGATGATTTCGAAGAACAAGTAATTGGAATACAAAAAGAACTCGGTTACTTCGAAAACGCATCCTGGGCAAAGAAACCAGAAAACTCCTAACAACAGCGCCGCTGTCGGCGAAAAAGGAAATAATTTTTAAGTATGTCAAATAGTCCTTTTGAAGACTTTATCGACTTTTTATCCAACAAGCACGGCGAAGAGCTTTGGGTTACAGTCTATAAACGCGAGCCAATTAACAATACTGATCATGATGGTGGAATGTATTGCGCCCTTGTTAGTCAAGAAAAAACGGAACATGCAATGAAGCGATCTGGCTGGGACTTGATGATAGGCAGTGGGGGGCCAGGTTTTTGTACGTCATATCAAGATGGTGAAGAAATTACGACTTACTACACCAGTTCAGATGATGATTTTTTGAGACCAATTCTAGTTCGAGATTTTCATGGAAGAAAGGAAGACTACATAGAGATTCTTGAAGAGTTTCGCCTGTTTCACAACCTATATCATGACAACAAAACTGGCTCTTTTCTCAGCTTCGATGAAGCTGGTGATGAAGTTGAAGTGATAAAAGTGGAACGAAATGAAGTAAAAATCCGAAAGCGATACTTACGTTCCTTTATGGCCGCACGCCAGATGAACCTGCTTCTATATTTTGAACTGACTCGGCATTACGAGCAGAGAACAGGTTTTTCTGACGACGTAAATGGTGAATTGCTTACCTACTCAATCTATTCCGGAGATTCATATTCAGATGGGTACACATCTTTTTCGAGGATCTTAGGAAAAAAGCTGATTCGATGTGAATCCGTGGAAAAGTGTGGTGTATGGCCATTTGAGCAAGAGAAGGTGTATCAGGATTTCATTATTGATGGCGATATTGATGACCCCGAAATGTTTTCGTGTAACCCTGATCTGTTGGCTAATTATTTCGGCGCTAATCCTGATGCTCCTCATTACCTAACTCCAGTATTTTTTCGTAAAGAAGTTATGCAGAAATACTATAGTTCCTCTGATTATGAAATCACAGATGGGCATTTATACAGGACTGGTTCGTGGAGTTTGAGGTTTGACAATAATTCACCAAATCATGTGTCAGTATTTTTGGGGGATTTAGGCAGGGACTTGCCAAGTAAAGAACAGGTTTATTGGAAAAGCTTTAATTTGATACCCGACGGAAGAAAAATTAGTAGAACAAACTTTGAACGGAGCTTTTTGGGCAATTTCTACGATGCTGAAAATCCAGAGCACAGATTTAAACAGAAGTTTAGAGACATACAAGAATATTGGTACGAAAAATACGGCTGGTATCTTTTCTTGCCTCTTTCTACTAAGGATGAGCATTTCTATGAATCGTTGCGGTCAATGCTAAGTAATGAACAGTCGGAATTTGACGCTCAAGTGCTTGCTCTTACAAAAATCACGATAGACTCAATAAACGTAAAGTCGCTTAGAAATCACCTCGGAGTAACTGACAAATCGACTAAATCAATATCATTGATGGAAGCTCTTCTTGAAAAGTTAGAGTCCGCGCACTTTTCGGCTCTATCCAGACTATTGAAAGGGGTTCAGTCCGTTAGATCAACTGGTGTAGCACATAGAAAAGGTACGGAATACGAAAAGACTATGTCAAAGCTAAATATTGATGAAGGGGATTACGCTTCTGAGTTTGATCAACTTTTATTGGGAATGCACTTTCTTTTCGAAGAAATTATGAAATTGGACTTAGACAGCGACAATGAGCAACATGCCTAACAAAGCGCTGCTGTCGGATAAATTTTCAGCTGCGCTACAAATTTTCCGCAGAGCGCGGAGTTACTTCCAGCCTCTATAACTCGTTTCTGTCCAAAAACGAGTTACATGACCGCTTGGTGATGGCTTTTACTCTGACGAAGATACAATGCTTTTATCTATATCAGATTGAAAAGCTGCCAATAGTTTCTTCATCTCACCGAGTGCTGCGATAGACGTTAACTCCTTCCTTGCTATCTGTTCTTCTAACAACTCAATCTGACGCTTTGCTAGGCCAACACTCGACTTTAGAGATACTGCATTATAAACCTCTGTGTAACCGTGAATATCTGCAAATGCTAGGTCAATGTAAGTATCTAAAGAGCTAAGCATTTTATGGCCCGTCCACTGCTGAAGCTGCATCTTAAACGTTTGTGTATGAAGCAAATGTTTTCGAAAATCATCTTTATCATTCACTTCTTTAGTTGCAAGAATAAGCTCTTTAAGCTTGTCTGTAATGAAAGCGTGTCTCCACAAGTGCGGGTGCAGTTCTCCTTCGATACCAAGCTCTTTTTTCCATGCGTTCATGTACGTTGTCCATGAATCGGCGGATAGGCGTAGACCTGTTTTTAAGCTGATAAAGAGGTAGTCATGCTGAACTTTCTTCTTTCTTGTTACTTTCTTGCGAACTTTGATGTAATCCGCAATCACTGATAATAAAATGTGTGGGACAGGTATCTTTCGAGTGGTGTTATCGTCTTTGCGTTTTAAAGTGGTAAGAGTAAGCATACCTGTGCGCCTAGCTTCCTCATAATCGGTCATGTTAATTAAATGAAGCTCAGATACACGAGCGCCTAGTTGCTCCATTGCAGTATATAACGCCATGTCCCTTCTGCGTTTGTCTTTGTTTTTCTGAGTCTTAATAAACTCCCATACACGCAAGGCATCTTCTTCTGAAACAGGGTGACGTTTCTTGATCTCATCTTTAGTTGGCACAGCAGAATGCGTAATTTTAGTGCCTTCAATAAACCCCTTGTTACCTTCCTGTTTGCGTTTGTAATGTTTTTCAAGTATCTGAATTGAGTTGCCTTTATCTTTACCAATAAAAGCACTCAAATCATGAAACGCTTGGATAAACTGCAAAAAGTCCAGACAGGTATGCGCAATCTTTATAACGGAGTTATTCTTGCGTTTTAGTTCGCCAAGTGGCGTTCTCTCTGCCTGTAGTGACTGAATGAAAAGGGTGAATGTTGCGTCTGTAAGTTGGCTAAATCGGCTCAATAGCGGCTGTTTTTCAATAAAGTGAACCAAGTGGATGATATCGTGGGCATACCCTCGAATAGTGTCACTTTTTAAGTTTCTCACAATCAAACTATGGATGTAGGCATTGGCTTCATAGCAAGGGGTATGATTACTGTAGGTTACGAAAGGAATATCCAGTGGCTTACGAAAGACAAGCTTGCCATCAAACCCAAGATGACTCCATTGCTCAAAGTTTTTAAGCTTACGAACCGCCATCATAACTCTCCATTCAAAGTGAAGTTCATCTGCGCTTCAATCTTCCTATTGTGCTCTCGATAAAGTTCCTGTCGTTCTTCTACTGTTCCTTCGTGATTCGCTAGTTGCTTTAGCCTAGAACGCAGCTCTGAAACCATAACGGTCAGTAAAGAATTAGAGCGCTGTGTTGCATCTAACTCTAATTCAAGCTCAGAGACTTTGTGATTTAAACCTACTACAGTTTGTTTGTTGCCTTTAGAAGCTTTCTCATTGTGATGTACAGCCTCTACCGCCAGCTTTGCATTAATACGAAGCTCATCTAATGATAAGAAGCCTCTCTCTAGAAGTGCTTCTGAAATGCTTTTTACTGTGTTTAGCGAGCACGGCGTGATATTACGCTCTTGATTCTGATATTTAGCGATACCCGATTGAGACTTGAGCGCCTTTAATAGTTCTTCATCATTTTTAAACTCAGCTGGGGCTGTGATGATTTCCCTCAACAGCTTTTCTGTCTCAAGTATTTTCGTTTGGTTTTTCTCTAAAACTTTCATTATCCCAATCCTCAATCAAGGTCTTTGATTTTTAAAATTAGATTAAAGGTATGAGTTGTATTTCCATCACCATCTTCGGTGGTGAAGAACTCTGGTTCAAGCGTGATTCGACCTTCTTCTAAAAGCTGAATAACCTCTGTTTCAATATCCTGCTCTTTTTGAAGTTGGCTTATATGAGGGACGGTTAGATAAGACTCATCATCGTAATCTTCTGCGGCTTCACTCACTGACTCTATCGTGATGGGTGTTGAACTATCACCTGTCAGGCGTTCTGCAATGATTTTGCGAACCTCTTCGATTCCTTCTAGCTTCGCAAGTTCAGAAGTGGAATCGACCACACCACGAACAATTACACTAGCTTTAGCTCCGTTTAGTACCGCCCCAGTTTCCGACTCAGAGATATAGTGGTATAGATGCTCCAAATCTGAGTGAACTAACATCCAACGCAGGGCGTCCATCCCATCAGTACCTTTAGACCAAAAGAACGCCATAGCAAAGAAACGTCTCAGTTGATGCTGACGGACATAATTACGGCGGTACTCACCGTTGCCGTAATCTACCAAATCCGTTTCTACGTAATCGCATAAAGCATCAAGGTGCGCATTATATGTTGAGCTAGAAACCTGGCTTAACTGCGAGCGCTTTGAATTGAGTTTGTTAAACAAAGATAACTTTCCTTTGCATAGCCTCAACTCACACGCTTTGATGTTAAATTGCTCCAGTTGCCAAATGAACCTTGCGATAGATAAGGGAATTGGTCTTTCTATTGTTGCGTTCAACCCTTTTGAGCCAGTTTTTTTTACCTTAAATATCAGGTTGTACTCTGTTTTTGCACCCGCTTCTGAAAAAGGGCTTACATCAGGTGAAAGGTTGCCATGTGACTTCAACTTGATTAATTCATCTTGTCTTCGAGCCATGATTGCACCCACTAAGACTTGTATTGCGCCTTGCAGTACAGAGAACAAATCAAACAAGCTCTCATTAGCTCGAATCCGCTCAAAGCGATTTTCAACGCTATCAGCAAAGGCTTGAACCTGCTTTACTCCTTTTTTCAGATATTCACTACTCAGACAGTTGATTGCCTCCGTTTGAAACCAGTACCCTTGCTCCGAACCAGACATCTCTCGATGCAACTCTTCATTCCAAGCTAGAACGTTTTCATTTGGGCGGAGTATATTGGAGTTTGTTGCAGTAGATTTGCTTCTTGCTGTAGACAGCAGACTTAATGTTTCATCGAGTAAAGTAGTAGAGCCTTCCTCTGTTGGTAGATGCTCTTTAGCAAACTCATAGCACTGACGAATTAAATTAAACACAAAAGTAGGCGGTAAGGTGCGGGTACGTCCTACTTTTTTTAAGCTAACTAACTGACTAATATGCCCCGAACTGACACGCTCGGACAAGATTGAAGGACTTGCCGCATCTTCACGCTCAAAATTGGTTTGAATCAATCGAATGGCTTCAATGTATTGCGAGATAGTCAGTTGATTCGTGCCTGTTGAGGTGTCTTGATTCTCAACCGCTCGATACTCTAAGTTTCGCTTTGGCGCTTTGAGATGAAGCTCTGGATATCTGGGGAGATTAATGTCGTGATAAAGCATCTTGCTATCAAACAACAGTTTACCTAGTACAGCACTGCTGCCAGTGTAATTTGTGGATTCTCCAGCGTGATAATAGCCTTGCTCAAAAAGCCAAGCACACGCCTTCTCTCTCTCTGCTAGAAATAAGAAACTTTCATCTTCCGCAATGTCTTGTGCAACGTAGGGGAACTTCTCTTTAAACGCTTGTGCGTCTGTATCAGAAACACTCTGAGAAGCGTTATTCAGTAATGCCTTGGTATGTTTATCAATCTCATACACACCTTGATAATTTCCGAGCTCGGCGTACTTCGTCAAGATGTTCAGCCAAAAGTCGTCATTTACATTCAGAAGGTGGTATTTTGATAGCTTCAATTCTTTCGAGTGCAGCAAGACCGCATTGATGAGAGCGATAACTTTGTTAACTTTTATAGAAGCCACTGTTGGACTGATAATCTTTCCACCGTTTTCAAGTGGATTATCTGTTGCTGTGATCCAGTATTTAAAGCTGTTTAACAGCTTTTGGTGTTTTTTATCCGTGAGCTTCTTACCATCATCCAAGTACACTGTATCCCAATGTATCGTTTTTGGAGTTTTGCCAAATGTTAGTACCCACTTGTTTTCAGGAAAGCTGGACTCTAACCATTCTGGTTGTCTGTCATCGTAACCGTAGATGCCTGTGTGAAAATTCGTGATGATATCTAATGCTCGATAGTCATCATTAGCTACTGAGAAATTGATAATATCTTCAAGAGTCTCGGCACTTAAGCCATTCAAAAGCGAATGGTCTTCCACGATGTTTTCAATGAGGTTAGCAATAGAGGAATTGTCGATAGCAACACTTAACATAGCAGCGCTCCCTTAATCGAGTCAGTATCTAGCATGTTATTGGTTGCAATATCAAGCATTCCCATTAAATCATCATCCGCACTATGCTTGCCTGAACTCAGGGTATCTAAAACAAACACTGCTGATTGATACCAGTGAGCAACAATATCTAAAAAAGATTCCTCATCATCACTACTCTCAACAACAAAGCGTATCGCCATCAACAACTGCAAAAGTGATGTCGATATAGTGTATGTTAACTGGTCAAACCCTAATGATTCTGAAACTTCACTGTCAGTAGTCGTCTGCTGAGTAAAACCATGATCGAGATGCTCTGGAATGTTGCTTATGCCGTGGTTATTTAAGAACTCTTCAATGTCTTGGGCGCTCATGCTCACCGCATCAAGTCGATACACTGAATCTTTCATGGCTTCAAGTAAAATAGCGTTCTGGAATTGACGTATCCAACGTGCGTTAAAAAAGTCCATAAGTGGTTTAGGAAGGTAAGATGTCAGTAGTTTTGCATCCTTCTTTTCATGACCAAGCGCCTCGGCAACAGCATCCATTGAGCGTGTTTTCAAGTAAATTTGAAAGCCTTTGTGTCGTCTAATGGAACGTAACGAATGGATACAGGAGATGGCTTGGATATCTTCCAAGGTTATGTCGCTGCTCTTATCAAAGAGTGTTTCATCTTGAAGCCAATCATAAAAATCATTTGCTGAGAGAAGAGTTGAATTGAGAGCGCTTGGGCGTATCGCAACGGTAGCGGTTGCGGTCAAAATCATCTTTCGCCAATTCACATCCCCTTTCTGCTGCAGGTGTTCACGGCTCATGCGAGTATGGCGAATCAAGAACTCAACTATAGGTTTAGAAAACTCATTGAGCACTACTTCTTGCTGCGCATTGGTAGGCCCTTTGCGTGATTTGTAACTGACCGCAATGTGCTGATTACCAACTTGCTTATAGCCCACCATATTGCCATTTACATCAAATAAGTCCCATTTTGCTAACCAAGAAGGTGTTATCAGAGGATGCTCCAGCACAAGAAGCGTCAAAAGAACATTCAGTGTTGATTTGGTTGGTAAATTTAACTCTGTGTTGAGTTGGTCAGCATTTCCGTGAAACCCCAAAAATGATGCATAGTTAGTATCTTTTGCAGCGATGCCGTGCGCATAAAAGGTTGCTACTGTATTATCTAACTTATCTTCACCGACAAAGTTTTTATATTGAGGGTTGTTGCTATTATTACTACTCAGTGGCTTGACAGAGCCAGTGCTCTGAAAGGCTATATTTCTATCCTCTCGCTCTAAAAGCTCCTCAAATTTCAAGAGACACACATGCCTGACATGCGCCATGTCTCGATCTACACGTTGCTGAATAATTGAAACAGCCTCTTCATCTTTAATTTTGAGTGGAATGTTAGCAAACCATCGAAGGTTTTCTGGCTGCGTCGCATTGCCACCAATTGAAAAGGTGGGTGCTGCATCTTTTGGGTCTTTCCAGACTGGAGCGATGAATGGTTTGTGAGGTTCAGCAAAAACACCTGTGCTGATAAAGCACTCGGTATAATAGGTAATGGTATTTCGCCACTTAGTATGAAAACCTTTTGGGCAGTTATGGGCTGCTTGAGAGCGCACAAATAGCACTTTAAACACCTTATGGAAAAGTAGCTGCACATGATTACGGCTTAAAAGGGTTTCTATTGTTAGTCCGTCTCGGTCGTTATAAACCGTGGAGATGCCCACAAAGAGTGTTTTGAGTTCTTTTAATGTAGAACTCAAAGATGATGATTTTTGTGTAAAAGCATAGTTTTTAAGAGCTAGATGAACCTTGTTGGTAAACGCTTCACCAAAATTAACATAAAGCGTATCCAGATGAGCCTCATGTTCTTTGCCTTCTTTTGACATCACCTGCCAACCATCAAGGTAGTCGGCTTTTGTTTTATCTATATTGAGCTTTCGGAACTGAGCTAGACAGCTCGAAACGTCTTCTGTGATTTTTAGATTCGTAAGCTTTACTTCATCAAGAGTTAAATGTTTATCTTGCGCAATGTAGCGGAAAAGTCTTTTGAGTTCATTGCCTAAGTCATATCTGCGCTTGATAGTGATATCATCATTGCTATATAAAAAGCCAATGAGCGACTGGAAGTGTGCATTAAGTGAGCTTGAATCATTCAGTATTTCCAATGCACTGTAGTTACCTTGTTTAACCAAGTAGCAGTATGCTGCATAAAGATTCAACATTGACTGTATTTGGCTTGAGGGTTCAGCAGCAAGCGCTAGGTAGTTAGAGTATTCGACTGACAATGCAGTTTTTAATAAAGAAAGCTCATTTAGTGTTTTTACATTCACAACCAAACCTCATACATTGACAACAAACTATAACGTTAGTAGTCAGAGTGATAGTTGTCAAAATAAATAAAGGACATTAGTGAGTGTTAATTCCAATTAAATTCAATGAATTACTATTACTTTGATAAATTAAAGTCATTGGGATAAACTGGATTTCGTCGAGGAATAGTAATCCATTATGTGCCAGAGAAATTTCTCCTGGTCTTGGTATCGAACCTCCGCCAACTAATGCAGCCATAGAACTCGAATGATGAGGGGCACGAAAAGGCCGCGTTTTCCAATTGTCTTCATTGATTTCTTGCTGCGTCAACGACGCGACCGAGGCAGTTTCCATCGCTTCTTGTTCGCTCATTTCAGGTAATAGGTCGCAAAGCCGTGAGGCCAACATGGTTTTTCCGGTTCCAGGAGGACTGAAAACACAATGAGTAATACAAAAATACTTACTATCTGGCAGTCGAATAGAAGCTACTTTTTAACCAGTTCGAACATCAAGTAAAATCTTGCACGAGATCGTTCATCGGTTGCCAAGGACTAGGCTTAAAATTGGAAACCAACATGAAAAAAATATCCTTGGCAATATCATTTGCATCAGCACTTCTTGCTACAAACCTACAAGCTCAGACCATTTACGCAGAGAACAACAAAAATGATTCTACTGTCGTCAAGAAAATCGAGTTCACCGACGGTACTCAAGGGTGTGACATAGAGAGACACAACAAAATCAGAATGCGTGAAAGGATTGGTGGTAGGAATTTTACCTTCGGTGACCTTAATACTATCGGTATAAGAGGCACACAAAACGGCAGTGGGTGGCTGATGATTGGCGCTCACAACCATCAATTCTCCAATTCAAATGGATACGCAGAGGTAGGTAGGTCAAGAGGTGCAAAAGCACTACTTGGAATGAAGACAAAAGTTGAACTTAATTTCTTCCGCAGCTACAGCAAAACACTTCCAAAAAATGTTAAGGGACTGTCTAGCAGAAGTATGAAAACCATTGAAGAGTGGCTTGATTTAATCGATTCAGATAATGGTCTTAAGATGTCCATCTATCAGGGTGCTCAAATACATGACGTGGTATACAGTCGCAATGTTTTCTCTAGAAAAGCCGTACATGCTTACAAACACTGTATGAACGAGATTGCGAGGTAGAGATAATGAAAGCTGAAACTACTGCTCTACTTTTTGCTGCTATAGCTGTATCAACATCAGCGTCAGCCAATCAATTCACTCAGTCTGACTTGGATAAGATGAACCGTGCTTTCTCTTCTATGTCTGGAAATAGAGTTGATGAGCATACTGTCCTAGCAAACATATTAGCCACTATGTATGACGATGCTGTTCTAGTTAAATATAACTTTATCGTAGATAATCCCGAATTTAGCGTAGCAGATTTCAAAACAGAGCCTGAATTCATTGATTACTTTAATAGTCATGCCAAATACCAATGCAATGGGTTTAAAGAAAACCTCTTGACTGCAGAAAATATCAACCATCTTCATATCTCATATAAGTATGTAGATACAAATTACGACCATTACGCTTTTGATTACCACTGTAAGTAGACAGCAGCCTAGAGGTAGTAGATGTGAAAAAACACCCATCAATAATCAGCTACAGCAGAGTTTCCAGCGCTAAGCAGTTAGCAGGTACAGGCATCGCTCAGCAGCGTGATAACAAGCTATTAGAGCACCTGAGCCAGAAGTATAACTTACCTATTGATGAACGTTCTTTCAGTGATGAAGGTCGAAGTGGCTACAAGGGCGATCACCTAGACCACGACTTTGGTAAGCTCCAAAGCCTCATCAAGTCAGGAGACATAGCTAAAGGCTCTATCCTTGCAATCACTAGCCTTGACCGTATCAGCAGACAACGAACCAATCACGCCCTTGAGCTTTTCCTCTCCGTCCTGAACAGCGGCATCCAAATCTATACTGCGATTGATGAAAAGCTATACGAGCCTGATAGCCCCAACCTAACTGGTGATTTGATTGTATCCATCATCATATTGGCTCAAGCCCATGAGGAAAGTTTAAAGAAATCAAAGCGTACAACTGGGCATGCACTGCAAATGATAAAAGAGCACAACGAAGGTAAACGCTCCTCTGAAGGATACGCCTACTCCATCAAATCAGTTGGCAGCGAACCATTCTGGGTTAAGGTTGAGAATGGTGTTGTTAAGCCTCACCCTAAACTCTATCAGGCAGCGAAGGACATCATTGCCCAAATCAAACAAGGCAAAGGCACTAGACGCATTCTCGTATACCTCCGAGAAACATACCCCCAACGTACTTGGTCTACTGAAATCCCATCAAAGATAACAAGCACTGATATGCTGGCTGGCATCAAAACCGTAAACCTAGAAGGTGTTGAGTACAGATTAACAAACTACTTTCCAGCGCTACTAACCTTGGATGAGCTTCACCAGTTACGAGCACTAAGACAGAAACGCCATACACCACGCTCTGCAAGCCAACGAATATCTGTAGTTACAGGAATGGACATTGCCTATTGTTCTAACTGTGGTGCAACCGTAGGCGCAAACTACGCTATATCCCGTGGTTCGATGACTTACTTCTGCAATGGTAAAAAACGACAAACCACTGATTGTGAAGGCTGGAACCTTAAATCAACCTATCTCGAAAAAGGGCTTATTCAGCTAGCTCAATGGATAATCTGGGACAGTGCCACCAAAGCTCAAACACCTGATTTCAGCGAATTGGAGCAAGCCATATACGAAAAAGAAACTCAGCACCAAGAAGCCTCTGATTTGATGGCTGAATACGGCGTCAGTAAAGCTGCATTGCTTCAAACACAACAACTTGAACGAGACATCCAACAACTCAACAATGAGCTCTCAGCAGCCAAATTGGAAGCAGTAGCACTCCCTCAAGCCACCAGCGAAGATTGGTCAAAGATAGACATTAGTTTTCTCGATGTACACGAGGACGATAAACGCCTACAACTTCGGGAGTTAATACGCTCATCCTTCAGCAAAATAGAACTATACAAAGTTAATCGAGGTGAACTCACAATAGCCGTGTTCGTTGGAGATACCCCTGAGCCATACAACATCATAATCAAGAATGGGAAAGTACACGTTTACCACATACCAACCGCGCCAGTGAGTGAGCATGCAATTGACAGCGACACCTACGACAAGGATGAGATTAACAGTTGGTTTTAGAAACTCAGCACATTCAGCATGACTTACAAGATGCTGTATTACAGTGCGTAAATGCTGAATTTCTCGTGTAACGAGCTCTATCGCTAAGAAGCTGTGCCGTAATACAAGCGCTGCCTCTGGAAAGATTACAGGCATAAAAAAGGAGCCCTCGCGGCTCCTAATTATCCTCAAAAGGGAATGTCATCATCTGTGTTTACAGACTCTTGTGTTGGTGACTGCCATTGTTGAACAGGCGGCATTAGGTTTTGTTGCGGCTTTTGTTGGGGTTTCGGGTGTAGCAAATGCTCATTGTCCAATAGATAGTCAACACCATCAGCAGTCACCGAGAAAGCAAAATACTCCTCGTTGTTGTACTGTTCATCTATGGCAATACGCTTGTCGATTAGCCCCATTCTTTCAAGCTTGACTGTCGCAATGTTTAGTAAGCTATCGTCTATGTACTTTAACTCATTAAACACGCCCCACAATCCAACACCCTCAGTCGAAGTGTTGTAGCTTTTCATAAGCTCCGCTAACAACGCGTGCTCTGGTTCTCCCATCTTGTACTTATAGTTCACTTGCCTTCTCTCTTGGGCTGGCGTGTCTATATTCGGAGTCAACAACCCAAGTCGTTTAACTTCGTTTCTTATCTGAGTGCAAGGATGGTTTACCGCTGCCTCTAAGTTACCGTCAGACCTATTGCCTTCATATTCGGCTGGGTTCAATCCAAGTAAGTCAGAAGGAAGATGCAACTTCTCGCCCCTTGGCTTCACCATAAAGCAGCGTTCTTTACCCAGCGTACCTGTAAACAACCCCAACTCAAACACAACGTTATCCCTAACAATACGCTTTGTTTGGTCTCTAATGGTACTTACGTCATCTGGTGTAAATACAAAAATAGCGAAATCCACTGACTCCGCCTTTTTAACCAAGTCATCAATTGTATTCTGGGATAGATTAAACCCATCTTTCCATACAGTGACTTCTGCCTCGTGGTCTAAGTTTGAATTAATGGCATTCGCTACATCTAAACTTTCAGCGGCAGAAGCAATGAATATTCTTGGTTTTCTCATTTGTTATCCCTGAATCCAACTACATGATATTGGTGATAGATTACCAGATTCAACATGGTTTCATAGCGCACATGGCACATAATAGAACAGAGAATCCCATCGCATGCAGAGACACGTAAGCACTCGGTTTATTCGCTTGTTAACGGTGCTAACCAACAAACAAGTCTACCAATTAGCTTCACCGACAACTGAAACCCTAGCGCTTCCAAACAACACGCATCTGAGTTCTCTCTCCGTGGTAGTTGGTAACATTCACCTTGCCTTTGGCGTTAGGCTTCAACACACGACGACTGTTCTTATTTCGAATCAATCCTGAAACCTTACTGCGCTCATAGTTAGGATACATTGTACCTTCATCATCTTCGAGGTCTTCCCACTCTTCAGCGGCAAAAAGCTTAGTGCCTTTTGAAAGATAACCTTCTGGTAATCCGTGTTCTTTTTCTAGGTTTTCTATACCCTTAGCCAGTGCTAAATAATCAACCCTAATAGTTTGCTCTGTCATATATCCCCCTATGCTGCTTCAAGCTGCGCGATAACTTTCTTTCGTTGTTCTGGTGTTAATGTTGCTGGCTTGTCTTCCGCAGCCACATCATCAAGTTCTATCATTGTTGGTGTGTTTTTCAGCACCATCTTGACCAGCATATCCATCGCTTTTTGCTGTAACGTTAGCTTGTCTTTCACATACTCCAACTGCTCAAAATCAGGGTGACTGCCCGTAGCCATCCCCACCAAACTCTCAACCCAGTCGTGGTTTGTTTTATCCAGCGCCTTATTAAGTGCTTGGTAAGTCTTCGCTGCTAACTTGTTGCGTGGACTGTTCTTTCCAGCGTCGTTACCTTTAGTAAAACGCCCTTTGCTATCTCTACCTTCCATTGGCATTAACCTCCCTGTTGTTCCGTATTGCGGGCTTCTTCAGCCGCTGTTGCTCTTGCCTGTTTCCTGAAAAACTCAACTACTAAGTGGCTATTGGTCTCTCTTTCAGCGTCATCTGCAATGGCATTGTATTCATCAGCGGTAGGCTTTCGACCACCAGCACAGTAGCGCTCAAACAACCTCGTCCAGCTATCACTTTCCCCATACTTGCACACCGTGTAGCACATCTGCTTTCTGAACTCTATGTGGTCAGGGTTGGCATACATAATCAGCAACTCATCATCTGTTGCTCTTTCAATAACACTCAACTTGAACATTGTGTCTGCTTGCTTTAACCAAACATCCTCTTCAATCCAGTGTTCTTTTACTTGTTTCATTTCCATAAATAGTGCGCCTCCATGCGCCAAAGAGCCGCCAAATAGCGACTCCCTTGTTGTTTTTTACCGTGTCATATCAGCAAACTCAGCAAGAAATACCAAGCTGCTGTGTAACAGTGCGTAATTGCGTAATTTCTGAGGTTAAACCTTCCCAAACATCGCTGGCGATACCTGCCAGTAACTACCCTCAAGCTCCTGCTCTAACTCAGTTGGGGTCATAGTCTCAACGCCACTCTTCCACAGTTTGGTGAGCGTCTTCTTGACGTAATCCCCATCCGCTAGGTGATGGTTGAGTTTCGGGTCTACCACAATCACTCTTACTTGGATTGGCTCCTCCCCTTCTGGGGTCTCACTAATAGCTCGCTCTCGGTTGTGGTGGAGCATGGTTATCATTTTGTATATCGAGTGATTCCAGCCATAGCGAGAAGCAATGTACTGTTGTTGCCTACCAGTCAGAAAACCCCAAGCTCTGCGTCTATCAGCGTCCACTTTGGGGTCAAAGGAATCTCGCATCGCTGGTGGTAATCGCTTGATAATCTCTCGACCTTTCTGGTTCTCAGCGGCTTCTCTACCACCTCTAGCACCATTCGTGTTCAACATAACCCCATTCTTATATTCCAAAAGGATTAGCTCTACTTGGCTTTCTTCCTCATCTTCTTGAGTAGCCTTCCTCCCCATCATCACCGCATCAGGTATGGTGAAGTGTTCTATCCCTAGGTTATCGGTCGAAGGTAGTTTGATGTTTTGTTTAATCAAGCCGGTACAATCCATGAACTCTTGCTCTTTCATTCAGTGCTCTCCTTAAAATGGTCTTTGGTGGTCAGAAGTGCCTAGGTCTAAAGGCGTTACATCCGTTGTCACGCTCTCTTCTGGCGATGTTGGGTTATTTATCCATGCTGCCATGTCTTTCTGTGTAGCTATGCCTAGGTCATCCTCCCAGTACAAGAACCACTCCTTCCCTGACTTCCATAACTCAGCGAAAGTTGGTTTATTCCCTACACCGAAGTCTAAAATGCCATTCACAGCACTCACTCGCTCTCGTGAGCCAGCTCCCTCAGATAAAGCATCAAGAGCATCTTTCACGCTTCTCAATTGAGCCTCTTTCACGGTGTGCACATCTTCAACTTCAAAACCATCAGCGCCAACCACCAAGCTTTGCTCAGTTACCCAGCGCCCCCAACCCTCACCATCTCGGCATTTCTCTGGTTGTAGCTGCCAAACACCTCGTTGGTTTTGAGTAACCCCAAGAGTTCTATCAAAAACAGTAATTGCGTTACTGCTACCTGCGTAAACCGTATCCTCTCCTTTGTTGGCATGGTGAATCACTATCACAGTGCAACCAACACCTCTCAGCGAAGTAACTAAGCTATTCACTGGCTGCCAAGAGTCCATACTGTTTTCATCACTCATCATGAACAGTGTTCGCACTGAATCGAGCACAACCAAGTCATAATCTTTCGCCATTCTCAAAACTTCCCCTACATCTGCTTCAATGCATAGGTTCCAAGGTTCTGGGCTATTAACAACGGCACAGTAAGTAATGTTCTCGTTAGCCCCAAGCTGCATCATTCGAGCTTGAATAGACCGATTACTCATCTCTCCGTCTAGATATAAAACCTTCTTACCTACTGCGCACTCACGCCCAATAAACTCACCTCGATGACTACTCAAAGCCTCAATGAGAGAGTAAGTAAAAAGACTCTTACCACTTCCTGACTTGCCATAAACCATCAGGCTTTCACCTTCAGTCAAAAGTCCTTCTATCAGTGGTGTATGGGGGATTTCTTGGGTAAGCCACCAAGCTGGTGGAAGAGGGGAAAATTTATTAATTGCTCTAGCTTTTTTCAGAGCATTATCGGGTGTTGCTGTCTCGTTTGGCATTGTCTGGTAGCTCCTCATAAGCACGGTCAATCAAATCTAATACAGCCCTCGTTGGGCTTACGTTGTTGTGTGATGCGACACACTTAGCTTTGGCAACCATTCCGTGCCTGAGCTGTATGCGCATGTTGTCGTTACTTGTCATTTTCCTTCTCCAATAGTTCGTTAATGAAATCGGTGACCCCGCCTGCTTTGCGGTCTTCACCATGTTTTTTAGCCATCTCTTTCTTCTCCTTCTTGCAGTGTTTGGTCAGTACTAGATAACCAACCTCCTGCCATTGCTTAATATTCAAGTCGTTGTCACCTCGCATTTACGTACATTCAGCAAAGAAACCGAACTGCTGTTTAACAGTGCTGAAATGCGTAATTCTCAAGAAGTACTCCTCAGGAAGCACCTGAGGTATATCTCTTACTATCCTTGTTACTCGCTCACTTCGTTCACCTCGCTACACTTCGGCAAGCTACGTAACTTTTCAGTGTTACTGTATTTAGATTACGGAAAACTACTCTTTTTGTGACATCAAGGAACATCAAATCCATACTTATATATAACGGGATAGGCACGTTTTTGTGATAAATGAGTCCTCCTAATTTCCTGTGCCACTCCGTTAGGGCTGATATATACGCATGATTACCAAAGCCGAAAACCCCTAGATGTAAGAATCTATGAATGGATTACGTATCTATTGGGTAGGTCAAATAGGCGAAGTAGGCTTGATAGGCAGCAGAAAACGTCACTCCTAAGTAAACAACTAGGAATGACTTCTCAACTAGCTGGCGTTGAGTGAAACTGCATAAATGGTGAATATCGAGACGTGCTCTATAGCTGAGCGATTAGGTAGGTTTTAGGCGCTTCTGTGTGAAATCTGAATGAACTTGCTGTAATTAGTGTGCTTCCATAAAAGCAGAGTAATGACAATTTAACATAATAGATATAATCCGCCTCTAAGCTCAAATAATCAGCACCAAATTCATCTGTAAGCTATTGATATGTAAGTTCTAGGTTTTAAGGTCTGACAGCGCTAAATCAGGCTGTTTTAAAACAAAATGGCATCTTGATTAACTACCCAAATTACACGCATAAAAAAGCCCATCAGTTTCCTGACAGGCTTCTGCATCAAACAACTTGGATTTTTACTTGCTGGCTAGCAAACCACTCTTTTTCATTTCAGCAACCAAGCCTTTGGCTACACCCTCTGACATTGCTTTAGCTCCAGTATAAAAAGTACCTTGAGCCTCAAGTTCCACATCAGTGACCCAAATCAACTCACCATCTGATTGATAAAGCTTACCGTTAACAGTGGCATAGTTATTTGAGGAATATACGGGAGTGCTGTACGTGCTCGTACTTGCTGTCGCATAGCCAGTGCTCCAAGCATTCACATTAGTATTGCTGTTGGTGATAGAACCAGAGTATCTAATGTTTTCTTGTCCAATTCGACCAGACACTACAAGTACATGAGTGACACCATTCGCCCTAAGTGCATTAGGTATTTCGGATTCATCCTTAATAAACTCAAGAACTCGATTCAGAGCTATAGCTTGTGTTCCTTTGGTATTTATCTCGTCCACAATATTCTTTTCAGTGCGAGTATCATTCGGAACAAGAACACCGACTTTTTCAACACGAACGTTAGTAGCCGTTGGGCTGAAACGAGAATCACCACTTGTTGATTGACAGCCAACTAGAACCAGTACCAATAATAGATACAACCTTTTCATTTACTCACCACCCTTTTAACTTTGTGTTTTTATTAGCTTCTTAGGGTTAGCTACCCCTCTTCCCCCTTTTGGGTAAAAAGAAAAAGTGCATTGGGCACATACCCTAAAACCTCAAATCTAAACTTGATGTCACTAATGCAAAAAATAGGTTCTTAATAACATTCGAATACGTAAGGAATGTTGCTTAAGTAGTAAGACCTAAACTGCAACTCGCAAATATTAAAACCATACAGGCTTTCTTTATTCAAGGCGGCTATAAAAGCCTTAGTATTAAGGAGAATATGTATGCTTTATTGCGTAACAGACTGGTACAACTATCAGCTAGTCGAAGCCAACAGTCCTTTACACGCTGCTCAACAGCTAACTAAACGACTTGATATTAGAGAAATCCATTCTGACGAGCTCACTCAAAGCAGTGTGACTTGCGCCATGAGTGCCAGATATGAAGGGTATATAGAGAGAGTATTAGAATCTTGCAGTGATGATATGGCGAGAGTGCTCATACTAAACCAGTACAAACACACTCACCATTTCCAAATAGTTTAGTTTATTGACAGTACGAGACTACCCAGATTTCCAAGAACGTAAGAAATGAAGAAAGCAAGACACAAAACTAGAATGCTTGTTACTATGAACAGTTCTATATGTTTGTTTTCCAGTGGGTCTTTACCTGATTTGTTGTACTTAACAAGTGCTATGGAAATTACCAATAATGCAGCCCCTACTAAAAGATATGTCCACCATATTGATATCAATCCGAAATGGGTAAGAACAAACACCACTATAGCTAGAGAGCACACCTTGGAAAGTATCTTAAACCCCTCCTTATAGGTCTTATCTTTGTTTAGTTCAATAACACCTTCATAAGCTAAAAATATGGAGTAGTAGATAAATACAGTCCCAATAGACAGATAACCAAACTGGTTTCCTAACTCTCCGGTCTCCCACGCATAGAAGAGGTAAGCCAGATTGATACCAAAGCCAACAGCAGAAAACTTAGTGACAGCCCGCGCGAACTTCCTGAAAGGGTAAGCCCCCATTAGTATCAGTGAAAGGAATGCAACATAAAGGCTATAGATGACTAAATGTAGGGAGTTACCTGCCTCTATCATTTTGGGAACAGCTAAGCTTGGATTAACAGAAATTGAAACAAAATAGAGAAGCAGTGAATACACTACTCCATATTTCAGCTCCTTACACATACGCTTACGTGCAGTATTAAAGAACTTCAACTTACGTTGGGTTTTGGGGTTATCTAGCATAAGTGTCTTAGCCAACCTTTTGCTCAGGAACAGAAGATATCGGATTGGCTTTTCGCAGCTTCTTACCTGTTGTTTCAAGAGTGCTTCCACCAAGAGGTAAAGTCACTTTATCAGCGGTCTTAACCAAAGCTGCGGCAATCTGCTCGGCTGGGTGTAGTAACTCTTTACTCGGAGTATCTTTCGGCTTAAACAGACCTTCGGTCAGTGCTTCAAGCAATCGAGGTGGGATATCTCCGTCTTTCTTTTCGTTCCATTCCAGAGACATCTCGACTGCAAGCTGTGCTCGATTCAAGTCACGTATAAAAATCTGGTTATCAAGCTCTTGTTGGGCAATACGGTCAGCCCAACTGTTATGCCAACGAATCAAATACACAATTGATGAAATAGCCAAAGCAGAGCTTGCTAGGATTCTGAAGTATAAGAAATAAGTGAACTGAGATGTAGGCGTCGCTATTGTTGCATTTTCCTTTATCTTACCCTCTATCATCGCACTTATGAGAGTAGCTTGGTTACTTAATTCTATGTTGTGCATTGACCACAGTTCATAAAGAGAAAGGACTAAACCAACAACTCCAATAGCAACTAAAGCCATCGCAAATTTAACTGCTTTGTTTGAACGCTCAGTAACATTAGCTGAGAAATTAAAGCCTCTCGCTTTTATCTGTGCTTCATCCAGTGTTCGAGTAGTAGTTTTACGACGAGTAGAAGTGTTATCTGCATCATCAATTTTCTTCTGACGTTCATCCAACTCTTGTCTACGCTGGTTGTATTCTGCTTCTAACTCAGAAACTTTCTTAGAATACGCATCATCTTGAGCATTAACCTTCTCAGCAAAATCTGCTCCGCGGTCATCAAGGAATTTCTGCTTATCTCGCTCTAAGTCTTGAACTTGCTTAACTTGCTTTTCAATTAACTCAGCGCTCATTCCCTCAAGTCTTTTTAATACTTCATGGTGAGCAGAAGCAATCTCAAGCGCATTATCACTATTAGCACTAAATGTCGGTGCAGCGTGCTCTAGTATGAGCGCATTCAAGTTCCGATAAATATAATATGCAGTATCAGAAACTGCATATCTGCTCTCTGTTACCTCTAACAAATCGATAAAACTCTCTTTGCTTCTCTTGTAGATAACACTTGAACCATTCATGGATTGGTCAGAAAGGTATATCTCACTTATCGTTGTAGAGAGTTGATGTCCCTTCCTGATAGAGTCAATTAAGTCTTTATGGTCACTAGCACCCCGAACATCAACTGTTACTTGCAAACCTGACAATTGAACTAGACAAGTGGCTTCATCGCTTAAGCCATAGTCTTCATGCTTGAGGAGGATATTATCAATAAAGAACTTAACTAACTCTTTATCGCTCACTCGTGGGACTGACACACTACCCATTACCTTTCCTTGAGTTTATAAAGAAGAAACCTATGCCATAGTTTACATATTCAATCTAATAAAGAACAATGACTTAAGTGAAAACTGATAACATCGTCTTTGCTGATGGCTTATTCTTGCGATACCCTACGTCTTCCACAGTGTTTTTTTGGTGGACCGAGAAAGAGTAGGTTGTGATTTCCGGCTGCGGCAATCTCTAAAGCTCGCTTTCCCTGTTGTTGGCCGATGATATCCTGTAAATCGCGTGTTTTCGGCACCATCTTTATCTGTTTAGTGTCGGTATATAGGGATAAAGCTTGTTGGCCCATCAAATACGCACAGACATCGAGTAGACCTGATGCTGATTTATGGTGCTCTCGGCCAACCAACGCCGCCTGATTACCATTGCCTTCTGGCACCACTAAGCATCGACGGCTTTTGTTAGCGGCGAGTGCAGCAGGTAAAACACCTTTGACGACTCTTAGCTCTCCAGAAAGCGCTAGCTCGCCAACAAATTCATGTGAGAGTAGCTTATCGTGAGGTAACTGATCAGACGCCGCCAAAATACCTAACGCAATAGGAAGATCAAATCGCCCCCCCCTCTTTAGGCAGATCCGCAGGAGCGAGATTCACCGTGATTCTCTTCGCCGGAAACTCAAATCGTGAATTGATGATGGCACTACGTACTCGGTCTTTAGATTCCTTAACTGTCGTCTCTGGAAGTCCTACCAGTGTAAAACCGGGCATACCATTACTGATGTGGACTTCAACCGTAACCAAAGGTGCTTCAACACCAACGCTCGCTCGACTATAAATAATCGATAATCCCATGAAATCCCTTTTTCCTTCCAACTTCTCTCACTTAGATGGTTAAAAGTCAGAGTTTTATATATACCCCATGTTATACAGCCATATTTAATGCTGAGTAAATGTGAAAAAAGTATGATTTTTTGCTTGTCAGGTAACAGAAATTTGTGATACCACTAGTGACGCAAACATTTTCGTTAGAAACAACACAACGATTTAGAAACAAGATAATGACTTTTAACGCTCACTCTCACACTCTGATTAGCCTGATTATTGTGGTCCTGATTGGTACCGCACGGGGGCATGTGGGCGGAAAATAACCACGAGATTCAAAAAACCCCCGCACTGAAAAGTCCGGGGGTTTTTTTACAAACTCAAAATATAAATTTGATAGTGATCACTCATAGAAACCCTCTCGGTGGATATGACAGGAAGAAATGGAGCACACAATGTGCAATCGAACGACAAACAGTCACGACAGCAAGCGTGACACCCAAGGAGGCTATAATGACAGGTGCTGAATTAGTTGTAGCCGCATTGAGACAGCAAGGCATTGAAACGGTATTTGGCTATCCTGGTGGAGCCATCATGCCAATCTACGATGCTCTGTATGATGGTGGTGTAGAACATATCCTCTGCCGACACGAACAAGGCGCTGCAATGGCAGCCATCGGACTGGCAAGAGCCACCAAAGACGTTGCTGTTTGTATGGCCACCTCCGGCCCCGGCGCCACCAATCTCGTAACCGGCCTCGCCGACGCTTTTCTCGATTCGATCCCTCTCGTAGCTATCACTGGTCAAGTTGCCAGCTCCCATATCGGTACTGATGCATTCCAAGAAATGGATGTGATTGGTATGTCTCTCTCATGCACGAAACATAGCTATCTGGTCACGGATATTGAAGAGTTAGCTCCAACTCTTGCCGAGGCATTTGAAGTTGCTAAAACAGGCAGACCTGGCCCTGTTATTGTCGATATTGCTAAAGATGTCCAACTTGCTAATGCTCCGGTTGATGTCCTTCCCCCGTTTACGCCACCAGCGATCCCTGTTGCTTCGTCAGAGCAAGTCCAGTTAGCACAGCAACTGCTTGATCAAAGCTCTCGCCCAGTTTTGTATGTAGGTGGTGGTGTGCAACTTGCCGATGCCACAGAGTCTGTACGTGAGTTTTTACGCCTCAACCCTATGCCAAGTGTCAGCACACTAAAAGGCTTAGGTACTATTGAGAGACATGACCCACACTACTTGGGAATGTTGGGCATGCACGGTACCAAGGCCGCAAACTTAGTCGTTCAAGAATGTGACCTTTTAATCGTGGTTGGTGCTCGTTTTGATGACCGCGTGACCGGAAAACTGGATACCTTTGCTCCTCATGCAAAAGTGATTCATATCGATATTGATGCTGCGGAATTTAACAAGCTCAGACAAGCTCATGCTGCATTACGTGGTGACATAAACGTCATCTTGCCACAGCTTGAACTGTCAAAAGATATTGCTCCTTGGGTACATCACAGCGAGAGCTTACGCAGTGGTTTTAAATGGCGCTATGACCATCCTGGAGATTTAATTTTTGCTCCACTGCTCCTTAAACAGCTATCAGACATGATGCCTGAGTCTTCAATTATCTCAACGGACGTTGGCCAACACCAGATGTGGGCAGCACAACATATCCAGCCTAGATTGCCTGAGAATTTTATTACTTCGGCTGGTCTCGGCACTATGGGCTTTGGTCTTCCAGCAGCAATGGGAGCAGCAGTTGGTCGCCCTGACGACCAATCAATTCTAATTACTGGTGACGGTTCATTCATGATGAATGTTCAAGAACTAGGCACACTGAAGCGCCGTCAAATACCCGTCAAAATTGTGCTGTTAAATAACCAACGTCTTGGTATGGTTAGACAGTGGCAATCACTGTTTTTTGATGGTCGACACAGCGAAACGATTTTGGATGATAACCCTGACTTTGTCATGCTTGCTAAAGCATTCGATATCCCAGGTAAAACCATTACTCGTAAAGAAGAAGTTGAGCCTGCTCTCAAAGAAATGCTAGAGAGCAAGACCTCGTACATGCTTCACGTGTTAATAGATGAAGAAGAAAATGTATGGCCTTTGGTTCCGCCAGGTGCCTCAAATAGTGACATGTTGGAGAATACCTAATGGACAGATACTTATTAGACATCAAAGCCGATGACAAACCTGTCTTGCTAGAGCGCGTATTACGCGTTATTCGCCACCGTGGCTTTATCATTAAACAAGTGGCTGCAACACAAAACCATGAAAGTAAGATTGCCAGTGTTGAGATCATTGTTGATAGCGATCGCCCTATCACGACCTTGATCAATCAGATTGAGAAGCTTTGGGATATTCGTACCATCGAGGTGACAGAGCTTAAACACAACGAACTGACCAATCACAACCTACAAGAACAAAGTGCATAAGGAAGGAATGCTAAATGGCTAAAAGTACAGCAGATTTTATTTGGTTTAATGGTGAGATGGTTCCATGGGCTGAGGCGAACGTTCACGTCTTAACTCACGCAATGCATTATGGTACTTCTGTTTTTGAAGGGGTTCGTTGTTATAACACACCTAACGGCCCTGTGGTTTTCCGTCACCCTGAGCACGCCAAGCGCCTTAAAGATTCCGCTAAGATTTATCGCTTCCCAATTCCTTACACAGAGGAAGAAATCATGGAAGCAACCCGTGAGACACTACGCCAAAATAAGCTTGAATCCGCTTATATTCGTCCATTAGGTTTTGTCGGTAACGTTGGTCTAGGTGTTTGCCCTCCAGAAGGCACGCAAATGGAGCTCATCATTGCTGCTTTCCCTTGGGGTTCTTACCTAGGTGAAGAAGCACTAGCAAACGGTGTAGACGCAATGATATCAAGTTGGAACCGCGCCGCGCCAAATACCATTCCAACTGCAGCAAAAGCTGGTGGTAACTATCTTTCTTCATTGCTTGTTGGCGGTGAAGCACGTCGTCACGGTTATGACGAAGGTATTGCTCTCAGTGTCGATGGTTATCTATCAGAAGGCGCTGGTGAGAACATTTTCGTAGTCAAAGATGGCGTCATCACGACACCACCAGCAACCAGCGCGATCCTACCAGGTATCACTCGCGACTCAATAATGACGATTGCGAAAGATATGGGCTACGACGTTCGTGAAGCTAACATTGCTCGTGAAGCACTTTACCTAGCAGACGAAGTATTTATGACCGGTACCGCTGCTGAAATCGTTCCGGTACGCAGCATTGATAAAATCGATGTTGGTACAGGTAAACGCGGTCCAATTACCAAAGTTATGCAAGATGCGTATTTTGGCCTATTCAATGGCACCACTGAAGATAAGTGGGGCTGGCTAGATTACGTATACCCAGAACAGAAACCAGCATCAGCAAAATAAGGAAGAAGTACAATGCCTAAATACAGATCAGCCACCACAACTCATGGTCGCAACATGGCTGGTGCTCGTGCACTTTGGCGTGCAACTGGAGTCAAAGAAGAAGATTTCGGTAAGCCAATTATTGCTGTTGTAAACTCGTTTACTCAATTTGTACCGGGACACGTTCACCTTAAAGACCTTGGCCAACTAGTCGCCAAAGAAATTGAAGAAGCGGGCGGTATTGCCAAAGAATTCAATACCATTGCTGTTGATGATGGCATCGCAATGGGTCACGGCGGAATGTTGTACTCACTGCCTTCACGTGAGCTCATTGCCGACTCTGTAGAGTATATGGTCAATGCTCACTGTGCAGACGCCATGGTATGTATCTCCAACTGCGATAAGATCACTCCGGGAATGCTGATGGCTTCAATGCGCCTGAACATTCCAGTGATCTTCGTTTCTGGCGGCCCAATGGAGGCTGGTAAAACAAAGCTTTCTGATCAGATCATCAAACTCGATCTGGTTGATGCCATGATCCAAGGTGCCGATCCTACGGTTTCTGATGAACAAAGCGAGCAAGTTGAACGTTCAGCATGTCCAACTTGTGGTTCTTGCTCAGGCATGTTCACTGCCAACTCGATGAACTGTCTAACAGAGGCTTTAGGTCTCTCTCAACCAGGTAATGGCTCACTACTTGCAACTCACGCAGACCGTGAGGTGCTGTTCAAAAATGCTGGTAAACGTATCGTTGACCTAACTAAGCGCTACTACGAGCAAGATGACGCGACTGCCCTTCCACGCAACATCGCCACCAAAGATGCTTTTGAGAACGCGATGGCGCTTGATATCGCTATGGGGGGCTCAACCAATACGGTGCTTCACCTATTAGCAGCCGCTCAAGAAGGTGAAGTGGATTTCGATATGGAAGATATCGACCAAATGTCTCGCCGCGTCCCTAACCTGTGTAAAGTGGCACCTTCCACACCTAAGTATCACATGGAAGATGTACACCGTGCTGGTGGGGTTATCGGCATTCTGGGTGAACTAAATCGTGCAGGCTTGCTTAATAGCCAGACTAAGACTGTTCTTGGCCTTACGATGGAAGAACAACTCAATCAATACGACATCATGTTGACGGATTCCGAGGAAATTAAGTCGTTCTATCGCGCAGGTCCTGCTGGTATTCGCACCACTCAAGCGTTCTCTCAAGATTGTCGCTGGGATACCTTAGATGATGATCGTGAGAATGGCTGTATTCGCACAAAAGACAACGCCTATAGCCAAGATGGTGGTCTCGCAGTGCTGAAAGGTAATATTGCTCTAGATGGCTGTATTGTTAAAACAGCTGGTGTAGATGAAGGCAGCCTAGTATTCCAAGGCCCTGCTGTTGTTTTTGAAAGCCAAGAAGATGCGGTTGATGGCATTTTGGGTGGTAAAGTAAAAGCAGGCGATGTTGTGGTTATTCGCTACGAAGGACCAAAAGGCGGTCCGGGTATGCAAGAAATGTTGTACCCAACCACATACCTAAAATCGATGGGCCTTGGTAAAGAGTGTGCACTTCTTACTGACGGTCGATTCTCTGGCGGTACTTCTGGCCTATCTATCGGTCACGCCTCTCCGGAAGCGGCAAATGGCGGTACTATTGGACTTGTCAAAGACGGCGACACTATTAGCATTGATATCCCGTCACGCAGCATCACATTGGATGTCGCTGAATCTGAGCTTGCTACTCGACGCGCAGAGCAAGACCAGTTGGGCTGGAAACCTGCTGATCGCGAACGTACGGTCTCTTTAGCACTTAAAGCTTACGCTAACCTTGCAACCAGTGCAGACAAAGGTGCGGTGCGCGATAAGTCGAAACTCGAGGGCTAACAACAATGAGTGCAGCAGATAATCATCCTGAGTCTGGCGCAGATTATCTGCGCCAGATACTCAGAGCACCAGTTTATGAAGTGGCGACCGTAACGCCACTTCAAGAAATGCCAAGATTGGCAGCACGCATCGGCAACCAGGTTCAAATCAAGCGTGAAGATCGCCAGCCTGTGCACTCGTTCAAGTTGCGCGGCGCCTACAACATGGTGGCTAATCTAACTGATGAGCAAAAACGTGCAGGTGTGATTGCCGCCTCAGCGGGTAACCATGCTCAAGGCATGGCACTATCTGGCACGAAACTGGGCATCAATACCACCATTGTGATGCCTAAAACCACCCCTGATATCAAGGTTGAAGCGGTTCGTGGCTTTGGTGGTAACGTCGTTCTGCATGGCAGTAATTTTGATGAAGCCAAAGCCGAAGCACAGCGTCTGTCAGAAGAACATGGCTACACCTTTGTGCCGCCTTTCGATCATCCATTGGTGATTGCGGGGCAAGGCACCATTGGTATGGAAATGCTGCAGCAAAATGGTCACCTCGACTATATTTTCGTTCCTGTTGGCGGTGGTGGTCTAGCTGCGGGTGTTGCGGTCTTGGTCAAACAACTGATGCCTGAGATAAAAGTCATTGCTGTTGAACCGGAAGATTCTGCCTGTCTTAAAGCTGCGATGGATGCTGGAGAACCTGTAGTACTCGATCAGGTCAGTATGTTTGCAGACGGTGTTGCGGTTAAAATCATTGGTAATGAAACCTTCCGACTGTGCCAGAAATATATTGATGGCCACATTACGGTTTCTAGCGATGAAATCTGTGCCGCAGTGAAAGACATCTTTGAAGATACTCGCGCTATTGCCGAGCCATCAGGTGCACTGGCACTTGCTGGTCTGAAAAAGTTTGCTGAGCAAAATCACTTGCAAGGTAAGCATCTAGGCACAGTGCTTTCGGGTGCTAATACCAATTTCCATGGCTTACGTTATGTCTCTGAACGTTGTGAACTCGGTGAAAAACGTGAGGGTATACTAGCGGTGACCATTCCAGAGCGCCAAGGCGCCTTCTTCGAGTTCTGCAATATTATTGGTGGCCGAGCGGTTACTGAGTTTAACTACCGATACAACGATGACAAATTGGCCAACATTTTCGTCGGTGTGCGTCTCGTAGGTGGTCAAGAAGAATTGGATGGCATCATTAGTGATCTCAGAGCGAGTGGCTACCCTGTGGTTGACCTCTCTGACGATGAAATGGCAAAACTGCACATTCGCTATATGATTGGTGGCAGACCGTCAAAACAGCTTAAAGAACGCCTATATAGTTTTGAATTCCCAGAGTATCCAGGAGCGCTACTTAAGTTCTTAAGCACGTTAGGGACGCATTGGAATATCAGCTTATTCAATTATCGTAACCAAGGCGCAGATTACGGTCGAGTTTTATGTGGTTTTGAATTAGAAGACAGTGATTTGAATGAGTTCTCGGCTCATCTGAGAGAACTGGGCTACCAGTGCAAAGACGAGACCGATAATCCATCTTATAAGTTCTTTTTATCTTAATCAGAAAATGGGAAGTGGCTGCTTCCCATTTTTATTTCAACCAATCGCGATACAGCTGAGCTTCATCCCCTAAGTACTCTACCATCCAATCCAATAGATTATGATTATCGTGCTTTCTCCACACCAAGCAACACTCACTTGGCGCTTGAGCATCTTCGAGAGTTCGCTCCACCAGCATGCCGTAGTCGATAAGTGGCTGAGCAATGTGCCTTGGCATGTAACCAATGCCTACGTTCTTTTTCAAACACTCGATGGCAGTAAACCAATTAGGTAGCAATAACCGCCGCTGTTGCGGGTAGTGCTCATTGTGACGCTTAGGTAATACTCGCGACGTGTCATCAATACAAATGGCGGTAAATTGACTGACAAAATCTTCATCCAATTGCGCCTGATGAGCACATGGATGCGAGGGCGACATAACCAAAGCCCAGTCTAGGCTGCCTATTTTCTTAACGCCGTATTCACCACTGACAGGAATCGCACTCGTCGCGCCAATCACAATGTCCGCTCGTTGCTGGGAAATAGCTTCCCAAGAGCCGTTATAGACCTCCATATTGATCTGCAGCTCAGCAAACTCAAACTCTTGATAGAAATCTTCAATCAGGTCAGACAGCTTATCTACTCTAACCACATTATCTAAGGTCAGCTTTAAGCTACTTTGCCACCCTAGAGCTGTACGTCGTGTCTGGTGAGTAAGTTCATCCATTTTGCGCAGCATTTGCCGAGCTTCCACCATGAAGACTTCACCGGCCGAGGTTAACTCAACCTTTCTTGGTAGCCGAGTAAACAGTTTTACCCCGAGTTCTTGTTCAATCTGTCGCACACTGTAGCTAATCGCAGAAGGCACTTTATGCAATACCTCAGCGGCAGCGCTAAAGCTTCCTAATCGAGCAACCACATCTAGCATTTCTAATGATGAGCGAGAATACATACTTTAGCTTTCAAATTTTTTGATAGATAACTACAAAATATAGCGTTTTATTTTTCTAAGATCCAAAAATAGAATACACACCATCAGCAGTATGAGCTGGCGCCAATTCATTCCTGTGAAAATATTTCAAGGAATAACAATGAAAATAACTAAACTACAACTCATCTATCTTGCGACCTTATCCATGTTGGGCTTCATAGCTACCGATATGTATTTGCCTGCGTTTAAACTCATTGAGCAAGATTTTGCGACTGGACCAGAACAGATTGCTCTGTCATTGACGGTCTTTTTAGTCGGTATGGGGCTGGGTCAGTTCCTATGGGGACTAGCCAGTGACCGTTTTGGACACCGTAAAACCCTATTTGCAGGACTCGTTATCTTTACGATTGCCTCGGTAGGCTTAGCTTGGAGCCAAGAAGTATGGCACCTGCTGGCACTGCGCATGCTACAAGCTATTGGTGTCTGTGCGCCAGCTGTGATTTGGCAGTCTATGGTGATCGACAAATTCGATAAAAAAACAAGCCAGCAGATATTTGCCACTATTATGCCTCTCGTCGCCCTGTCTCCGGCACTAGCGCCTCAACTTGGCGTGTTATTAACTGAATTATGGGGATGGCATAGTATCTTTGTCGTACTGGCGATCACTGGCGCTCTACTAGCCATGATCACCTTATCGATGAAAGATCATAAAAAAGCAGAGCATAAACAATCATCTGTTGGTGCTGATCTTAAGAGTCTATTGGGGTCACGTGAGTATGTGGGCAACGTGATGTTGTTCTCAGTCGCTTCTGCAGCGTTCTTCGCCTACCTAACTGGTATGCCAGAGATTATGAGCCAGCTGGGCTATTCGGCAAAAGACATTGGTTTGAGCTTCATTCCACAAACCATCGCATTTATGCTCGGTGGCTATATGGGCAAGAAATTGGTGGCTAAATTAGGTGATGACGCGGTACTGAAACAGCTACTAGGACTGGAGACGGTCGCTATACTGTTAGTATTTGCTGCGTGTCAGTGGGAGCTAACCAGCGTATGGCCAATTCTAGCGCCATTCTGCTTACTTGCAGTCGCTAATGGGGCACTGTATCCAATTGTTGTTAACCGTGCACTATCAAGCGCACCACATTGTTCAGCAACTGCGGCAGGTCTACAAAATAGCTTACAGATTGGTATTAGTAGTTTAGCCAGTGCGCTAGTTGCAGCATTTGCCGTTGTCGCTCAATCAGCGGTAGGCTATGTAATTCTTGGTTGTTTAGCATTAATGTGGGTCGGTTACCTGATCGCAACACCAGCACTAACCGAAGAACTGACAATACCGGATAACTCACGAGTAGTGAGCGACGAGTAATCAAAAATGGGTGACCAAGTCACCCATTTTTCTAATATTAAAGACTTTTCAGCCCCCACTTTTTCGCAGTTTCTTCAAAGAAACCCTGCGTTTTTTTCAGCTCTACCCAATGATTCACATAGTTAATCCAAACTTGGTCACTTTGTGGTAACAGCATCGAAATCGGTGTCGGCTTGCGAGGTTCCTTAACAGGTACAATGGCAAGTTGCTTGAACTTGGTTACTAACGTTGCCGCTTCCACATTTGACGTCACTGACACATCGGCACGACGCGCGAGTAATTCTTGGAAGTCACGAGCAGGAGCTTCAATCACGATGTGCTCAGCATCAGGAAAAAAGTCTTTCACCATTTTCTCTTGTACAGTACCAAGTGTGGCAGCCACTTTGACATCAGGTTTGTTAAAATCAGCCCAATCAGAGAATTTCTCTAAATCTTTCTTTTGAACTACGGGGACAAATGCCAGATAGAAATAAGGCTGGCTGTATCCCGCCACTTTAGCACGAGACATGTTAAGCGACGCACTACCCGTCATATCGTATTTGTTGGCAGTAATACCGTTTACTAACGTTTTCCAATCCGTTGCCACATACTCCACTTTAACACCAAGATCTTTTGCAAGTTCTGTCGTCACATCAATATCGAAACCACGATACGAATTGGTCGCAGGATCTTTCATGGTCATCGGGTTCCAGTCACCCGTTGTACCCACACGCAATACACCTGAATCTAAGATCTTCTGCAGACGACTGGTTTCAGCCGCTACCTGACCGATAGAAAGAAAAGTAATAATAAAACCCAGAATCCACTTCTTCATTGAATAGTCCCTAAAATTATTAAACATTAGTGGTACATCCTTGATAACATAGCAGTAACAGATGGATTTTTCAGGAATAATTAGGGACGATTGTGAGCTATCGATTACTTGCTGTTGTTTTGTGCCTACCACTATTAAGTGGCTGTTCTGAGTATGAATGGGGTTGGTATGTGCTTGATCCCTCTACTGAACAAGGAAAAACTAACCTCGCTTTCCTACTAGCGGGCTTCAAGGACACTATCTATGTCTCCTTGCTAAGTATGGTGTTTGCCATGCTTATAGGCCTGCTTGTTGCCTTTCCAGCCTTGTCAGAGAAGCCTTGGCTGCGCGCTATTAATCGAGTTTATGTCGAAGTGATTCGCTCCATCCCGGTTCTAGTTTTGTTACTTTGGGTGTACTACGGCATGCCCACGTTATTAGACATTTCTCTCAACCATTTTTGGGCAGGAGTGATAGCACTTACTATCGCGGAAAGTGCCTTTATGGCAGAAGTGTTCCGTGGCGGTATTCAGGCAGTGACTCGGGGTCAGCATGAAGCTGCTGAGTCACTCGGCCTCAATTATTGGCAGAAGATGCGACTGGTTATCTTACCGCAGGCCTTTCGTCAGATACTGCCACCACTCGGTAACCAGTTTGTCTATATCCTCAAAATGTCATCCTTAGTAAGCGTTATCGGGCTAAGTGACCTAACTAGACGCGCCAATGAGCTGGTTGTAAATGAGTACTTACCTTTAGAAATCTATACGTTTTTGGTACTCGAGTACTTAGTATTAATACTATTGGTCTCACAAGGTGTACGCTGGCTGGAAAAGCGTATTGCTATTCCAAGCCACTAACAATAAGTATCAAGAGACAAAAAAGGGCCTCAATGAGGCCCTTTCTAATGGAAGAGTTTACTTCTGTTTGGTTGGACGCTGCCATCCTGTAATTTTGCGCTCTTTTGCGCGAGTAATCACTAACTCACCTTCAGCTACATCTTTGGTTAATGTGGTGCCCGCACCAATCGTTGCCCCATCAGCGATAATCACAGGAGCAATCAGTTGACTGTCAGAACCGACAAAAACGTCATTGCCGATAACTGTCTTAAACTTATTTGCACCGTCGTAGTTGCAAGTAATAACACCAGCACCAACGTTAGTGCGCTGGCCAATTTCGGCATCACCCAGGTAAGTTAAGTGATTAGCTTTCGAACCTTCACCTAGACGCGCATTCTTCACTTCAACGAAATTGCCAACGTGCGAATCATTACGTAAATCAGCTCCAGGGCGTAAACGTGTAAATGGGCCAACAGTACACTCCTCGCCAACTGTCGCACCTTCGATTACGCTATAGGGGCGTACAAGTGTGTTATCATCGATTTCACAGTCTTTCAGTACGCAACCTGCACCAATAACTACATTATCGCCAAGAGTTACACTACCCTCGATGATGACATTGGTATCGATTTCTACGTCCATGCCACACTGTAACTGACCACGAAGGTCAAAACGTGCAGGGTCACGTAGCATAACCCCCTGCTCTAATAATTTCTGCGCCTGCATAGATTGGAATGCACGCTCTAGACGAGCAAGCTGAGCACGGTCGTTCACACCTTCAACTTCAATAGGGTTTACCGGGTGAACGGCTTCTACTGCACGACCTTCATTATGAGCAGCTGCAATCACGTCTGTCAGGTAATACTCACCTTGCGCGTTATCATTGCTTAAGCCGGACAACCAACGTTTAAGGTCTCCACCGGTTGCCACCATCACACCCGTATTGATCTCTTTAATCAGCTTTTGTTCTTCTGTGGCGTCTTTTTGCTCAACGATCGCAACAACAGGACCATTCTTACGCACGATACGACCATAACCCATAGGGTTATCAAGAACGACAGTAAGCAAAGCGATACCACCTGTAGGCTGAGCATCTAATAGGTTTTCAATAGTCTCTTCGGAGATAAGAGGTACATCACCGTAGAGGACCAGCACTTTTTCATCATCCGCCAAATAAGGAGATGCCTGATCAACAGCATGACCTGTCCCTAACTGATCGGCTTGTAGAACCCAGTTTACTTTTTCTTGTTGCAAAGCCGATTGCATCATTTCACCGCCATGACCATAAACAAGGTGGATATTCTGAGAACCTAAGCTTTCACAAGTATCGATGACATGTTTTACCATTGGTTTGCCAGCAAGTGTATGCAACACTTTAGGCTTATTGGAATACATGCGGGTTCCTTTCCCCGCAGCAAGAACAACTGCACTGAATTTCATTATTATCAAACCATTGACGTTAATTAAGCTAACGTCATTCTAGCTATGAATGACAATAGTGTTAAATGGATTGGGTAAATTTCTAATAAAAATTAAGCAAAAAGGCGACCCATAGGTCGCCTTTTTCATCGCGGTTAGTTCAGTTTAACTGAATTAACGACGTTTTTTTGTCAGCTCGATTACTCGAAGCTGAGCAATGGCTTTAGCCAGTTCACTGGCCGCTTGCGCGAAGTCCATGTCGCCATGCTGATTCTGGATATGTTCCTCAGCTTTGCGCTTGGCTTCTTCCGCCTTCGCTGCGTCTAGTTCTTCACCACGAATTGCAGTATCAGCCAACACAGTCGCTGTGCCTGGCTGAACTTCAACAATACCACCAGAGACATAAATGAACTCTTCATGGCCGTGCTGTTTAACGATACGCACCATACCAGGCTTGATAGCGGTCAGCAGCGGTGTGTGACCATGGAAAATACCAAGTTCACCTTCGCTACCGGACACCTGGAACGTTTCTACGCGACCAGAGAAAAGCTTTTTCTCAGCGCTTACTACGTCTAGGTGAAAGGTTATTGCTGCCATATCGCCTCCTATTTAGCCTTATAGCTTCTTAGCATTCTCGATAGCATCGTCGATAGTACCGCAGTACATGAACGCTTGCTCTGGAATGTCATCGTAGTCACCAGCTAGTAGACCTTTGAAGCCACGTAGAGTCTCTTTAAGAGGTACGTAGATGCCTGGGTCGCCAGTAAATACTTCCGCTACGTGGTAAGGCTGAGTTAGGAAACGCTCAATCTTACGAGCACGAGATACAACTTGCTTATCTTCTTCAGATAGCTCGTCCATACCTAGGATCGCGATGATGTCTTTCAGCTCTTTATAACGCTGCAGTGTTTGCTGCACACCACGAGCTACCTCGTAGTGCTCTTGACCAACGACTAGTGGATCAAGCATACGAGATGTTGAATCTAGTGGGTCAATCGCTGGGTATAGACCCATAGCAGCGATGTTACGGTTAAGTACAACCGTTGCATCCAAGTGCGCGAACGTTGTTGCTGGAGACGGGTCAGTCAAGTCATCCGCTGGTACGTATACCGCCTGTACAGACGTGATAGAACCAGTTTTTGTTGACGTGATACGCTCCTGTAGTACACCCATCTCTTCTGCAAGAGTTGGCTGGTAACCTACCGCAGATGGCATACGACCTAGAAGTGCCGATACCTCTGTACCTGCAAGTGTGTAACGGTAGATGTTATCAACGAACAGCAGTACGTCACGACCTTCGTCACGGAACTTCTCTGCCATTGTTAGACCAGTCAGAGCAACACGTAGACGGTTACCTGGAGGCTCGTTCATCTGACCGTAAACCATTGCTACTTTTGATTCTTCAGGCTTCTCAACGTTTACAACGCCCGCTTCCTGCATCTCAAAGTAGAAGTCGTTACCTTCACGAGTACGCTCACCTACACCCGCAAATACGGATAGGCCTGAGTGTTGTAATGCGATGTTGTTGATAAGCTCCATCATGTTAACGGTCTTACCTACACCTGCACCACCGAATAGACCGATTTTACCACCCTTAGCGAATGGACAAACCAAGTCGATTACTTTAACACCCGTTTCTAGAAGAGCGACTTCGTTAGATTGCTCTTCGTAGCTTGGCGCTTCACGGTGAATCGCATAGCTTTCTTCTGCACCGATCTCACCACACTCGTCAATCGCATCACCAAGTACGTTCATGATACGACCAAGAGTCTTAGTACCTACTGGTACTGAGATTGGCGCGCCTGTGTTCTCTACTGTTACGCCACGACGTAAACCATCAGAGCTACCCATTACGATACAACGAACTACGCCACCGCCTAGCTGTTGTTGAACTTCAAGAACAAGACGCTCTTTAGAGTCCGTTACGTTTAGAGCGTCGTATACACTTGGTACGTCACTCTGTGGGAACTCTACGTCGACTACCGCACCGATGATCTGTACGATCTTACCTGTAGCCATCGTTAATCCTCTAATCTATTTCGTTTTACCTAAGCTTAAACCGCAGCTGCGCCGCCAACGATTTCTGATAGTTCTTGTGTGATAGCCGCTTGACGCGCCTTGTTGTACACAAGCTCTAGATCATCAATCAAGTTGGTCGCATTGTCCGTTGCAGCTTTCATTGCAATCATTCGAGCCGCTTGCTCACAAGCAAGGTTCTCTACCACACCTTGATACACTTGAGATTCGATATAACGAAGCAATAGTGCGTCTAGTAGTGGTTTTGGCTCAGGCTCATAAATGTAGCCCCATGAATGTTCGCGCTGCATCTCTTCACTGTCAGATTTAGGCAGAGGTAGCAATTGATCGATCGTTGGTTCCTGAATCATAGTGTTCACAAAGTGGTTATACACTACGTACAGGCGATCCAATTCGCCTTCGTCATACTTCTTCAGCATAACGCCTACCGTACCGATTAGGTCTTCTAGACTTGGCTCATCACCCAGACCAGATACCTGTGCCGCTACTTTTGCGCCGCTGTTGTTAAAGAATGCTGTCGCCTTTGAGCCAATAATAGCTAACTCGATTTCAGCACCTTTATCTTTCCAACCTTGCATCTCTACAATGGCTTTTTTAAACAAGTTAATGTTCAAGCCACCACAAAGACCACGGTCAGTAGAAATAATGACATAACCAACACGCTTGGCTTCACGCTCTTCTAGGTACGGATGTTGGTACTCTAGGTTTGCGTTTGCCAAATGACCGATCACTTTACGCATAGTTTCAGCGTATGGACGAGAAGCTTCACGCGCATCTTGCGAACGACGCATTTTTGAAGCTGCTACCATTTCCATCGCTTTCGTAATTTTCTGAGTGCTTTTCACACTACCGATTTTATTACGTATCTCTTTTGCGCCGGCCATCGTTACTCTCCATAAGTGGTGACCAAAAGGTCACCCACCAATTACCAAGTCTGAGTTGCTTTGAAATCGTCAGTCAGTTTCTTAAGCTGAGCTTCGATATCATCGTTGTAAGCACCCGTAGTGTTGATCTCTTTTGCAAGATCAGCATATTGACTGTGAGCATACGATAGAAGCGCTGCTTCGAAGTCTAGAATCTTGTTGATTTCAACATCATCTAGGTAGCCGCGCTCAACAGCAAAGATAACTAGTGCTTGGTCAAATACAGACATTGGAGCATATTGCTTCTGCTTCATTAGTTCTGTAACTTTTTGACCGTGGCTTAGCTGACGCTTAGTTGCTTCATCTAGATCAGATGAGAACTGTGCGAATGCCGCTAGTTCACGATAAGCAGCTAGTGCAGTACGGATACCGCCAGATAGCTTCTTAATAATCTTAGTCTGTGCTGAACCACCTACACGAGATACTGAGATACCCGGGTCAACCGCTGGGCGAACACCCGCGTTGAAGGCTTCAGTTTGTAGGAAGATCTGACCATCGGTAATCGAGATTACGTTTGTCGGTACGAATGCCGAAACGTCACCTGCTTGAGTTTCAATGATAGGAAGAGCAGTCAAAGAACCAGTCTTACCTTTCACTTCACCTTTAGTGAAACGCTCTACGTACTCTTCATTTACACGAGCTGCACGCTCTAGTAGACGTGAGTGGAGGTAGAATACGTCACCTGGGAATGCCTCACGGCCTGGTGGACGTTTAAGTAGTAGAGAGATCTGACGGTAAGCTACCGCTTGCTTAGATAGATCATCATAAACAATCAGAGCGTCTTCACCGCGGTCACGGAAGTACTCACCCATTGCACAACCAGAGTATGGCGCAAGATATTGCAGTGCAGCAGATTCAGATGCAGATGCTACAACAACGATAGTGTTTTGTAGTGCACCGTGCTCTTCCAGTTTACGCACAACGTTTGCGATTGTAGATGCCTTCTGGCCAATCGCTACGTAGATAGAGAAGATACCAGAGTCTTTCTGGTTGATGATTGCATCGATCGCCATAGCGGTTTTACCGATCTGACGGTCACCGATGATAAGCTCACGCTGACCACGACCGATTGGGATCATTGAGTCAACTGACTTATAACCAGTTTGTACTGGCTGATCAACCGATTTACGGTCGATTACACCCGGTGCAATCACTTCAACTGGTGACGTAAGTTTAGCTTCAATTGGACCTTTACCATCAATTGGCTCACCTAGCGTGTTTACAACACGACCAAGCAATTCTGGACCAACTGGTACTTCAAGAATACGACCAGTACCTGTTACTTTCATGCCTTCCTTAAGGTCAGCATATGGGCCCATTACTACCGCACCAACCGAGTCACGCTCGAGGTTAAGTGCTAGTGCATAACGGCCACCCGGTAATTCAATCATTTCACCTTGCATCACGTCCGCTAGGCCGTGAATGCGAATGATACCATCGCTTACCGATACGATAGTACCTTCATTACGAGCTTCACTCACAACATCGAAAGATTCGATACGCTGCTTGATTAGGTCGCTAATTTCTGTGGAATTAAGTTGCATGCTCCAATCCCCATCAAGACTGCATTGCTTCACTCAGGCGGTTCAAACGACCACGTGCTGAGTTGTCAATTACAAGATCTCCGGCTCGAATAATAACCCCACCAAGTAGGGTCTCATCTACACTGCAATTCAGCTTAACTTTGCGTTCTAGACGCTTCTCAAGTTTGTCGCTGATCGCTGCAAGTTGCTCGTCGTTTAGAGCTGACGCTGAAATCACTTCAACATCAATTTGTTTTTCTAGCTCTTTTTTGAAAGCTACAAACTCTTCTAACACATACGGCAAGGCTGCTAGTCGACCATTTTCAGCCATAACTTTAATCAAGTTTTGACCGAATTCATCAAACTGTTCACCACCAACGGCAATGAAGATATCAGCGACTTTTTTCGCCGTTACAGAACCTGATAACAGGTCTGCAATGTCTTCATTCTTGGTAATTTCAGCGGCAAAAGTTAACATTTCAACCCATTGGTCTAATGCTTGCTTTTCTACCGCAAAGTCAAATGCTGCTTTAGCATAGGGGCGTGCGATTGTAGTCAATTCAGACATATGCGCCCCTCGCCTTAAAGTTTCGCAGTAATATTGTCGAGAATATCTTTTTGCGCATCCTTATCGATACTACGCTCAAGAATCTTCTCAGCACCAGCTACAGCCAGAGTTGCAACTTGTTTGCGCAGCTCATCACGGGCACGGTTACGTTCAGCTTCAATTTCTGCTTCAGCTTGAGCAAGAATCTTTTGGCGTTCTGCCAAAGCTTCTTCACGAGCTTCATCAACAATTTGTGCTTTACGCTTGTTTGCCTGTTCAATGACCTCTGTTGCAGTGCGCTTCGCTTCCTTCATTTGGTCAGAAGCGTTGGCTTGTGCTAGATCCAAGTCTTTAGCAGCGCGCTCAGCGGCTACTAGACCGTCAGCAATTTTTTTCTGACGTTCTTCAATCGCATTCATGATTGGTGGCCATACATACTTCATGCAGAACCACACAAATAGTGCGAATGAGATTGCTTGACCTAGCAGAGTTGCGTTCATATTCACAACAGCTACCCCTCTAATGGTTCATTGACGAGCTAAAGTTTAATCAGGTGACAAGTCCGAAACTTGTCTGAGAAAAAGCTGATTAACCTAGCTGACCAACGAATGGGTTCGCGAATGTGAATAGCAGTGCGATAACAACACCGATCATAGGAACCGCATCAAGTAGACCTGCGATGATGAACATCTTAACTTGAAGCATCGGAGCCATTTCAGGTTGACGAGCCGCGCCTTCAAGGAATTTACCACCTAGAAGACCAAAACCGATCGCCGTACCAAATGCTGCCATACCGATAATGATACCTACGGCGATTGCAGAAAAGCTCAGTAAAGTTTCCATTACTATCTCCAATTTATAGTTGTTGGCTTAAATTTGCCCAAATAAAAAGCGTTAATAAAGTTAGTGATCGCTGTCTTCGTGTGCCATTGATAGATAAACAATCGTTAGCATCATAAACACGAAGGCTTGAATCGTAATAACCAGAATATGGAATATCGCCCATGGTAGTGAGCCCATCCATTGTAAATACCATGGTAGCATTGCAGCACAAAGAATGAAGACCACCTCACCCGCAAACATGTTACCGAACAGACGCATACCGAGAGACAGTGGCTTTGAAAGCAAAGACACGACTTCGATCAGCATGTTGAAAGGAATCATGATTGGATTGTTAAATGGGTGTAGCGTCAATTCTTTTGTAAAGCCAACTAGACCTTTTACTTTGATGCTGTAGTAAATCATCAGAGCAAAAACACCTAGCGCCATAGCCATGGTGATATTGACATCAGCAGAAGGAACCACTTTGAGATAAGGGATGCCCATCTGCTCTGCAGGGTAAGGTAAGAAGTCAATTGGAACAAGGTCCATGACGTTCATTAAAAATACCCAACAGAAGATAGTTAGTGCTAAAGGCGCGATTAGCGCGTTGCGTCCATGAAACGTTTCTTTGACGTTGTCGTCAACGAATTCCACGATCATTTCAACAAAACACTGCAGCTTGCCCGGCACACCAGCTGTTGCTTTCTTAGCTACTGAACGAAACACTCCTAGGAATATCAGACCAGTAAACACAGAAAAAAACAGGCTATCGATATGTACGTTCCAGAAACTCGTCTCCTCCACTAGACCGAGACTTCCTAAAGAAAGGTTGGTCAAGTGGTGAGTGATATATCCGGCCGATGTTAGCGCTTCACCTGGCGCAGCCATAACTCATCCTATTTTTTGTTGTTGACGAATATTACTGGTGCCATAAGGTTAATTAAGACGGCCAGTAAAAAAGTGAGATTCAAGGGAATCACTTCCACCTGAATATACATGTAAGCAATCGAGAATAGAGCAACCGTAATGAGGATTTTCAGAGTCACTCCTGCGTAGAAAGACGCGGCAACCTTTTTCGCTGCTCGAGCCCCACTAAACAAAAATGCACACAATGCAAAAACCGCATTAGCGATAACAAAACTGCCACCACCAATGAGCGCTGAAATTCCCCACTCAGCATTTACAGCTACTGCCATTCCAACAGCTACCAATGTAACCGCGCTGGCTTGAATCAGTAACAATCGCTTTGCAAGCTCTCGTCCTGGTCTAGCTAGCACAGCTACCATGTATTCTTACCTATAGTTTTTTCCACAATGCACCTAAATTACTACTGTGCTGGGAGATTCGCGAAAATTATACTTTCCGACAAAGTTATTGCAATCAAACAGCACCAAAAAGGTGCTATTTCGTTCACAAAACCATAACTTTCGCACAAAATTTCAATTTATAAATAATTGACCTACATCAATTATCTCATTTAGCTCTCAAGCTTGGCAATAAGTTGCTCCAATTTGTGAGGTTCATCAAGACTTATCGTTACTTTTGCTTTTCCGCTTGCATTTCGTACAAGAGACACTTTTGCACCCAGAATTTCACTTAAACGATGTGAAATTTCTTTAGCATCACGGTCTTCTGACTGTTTTTTCTCTGAAGAGTTCGGTTTTAAGCACTTTTTCACTAAATCTTCGGTTTGACGAACCGTCAGCTGTTTCTTAGCAACAGTGTCCGCAACCTCACATTGAACTTCACCTTCCAATGCTAGTAGTGCGCGAGCGTGACCCATATCTATCTGTTTCGCTTCAACTAGCTTCTTCACAGATGGCTCTAGTTGATTCAAACGCAGTAAGTTACTAACCGCAGTACGTGATTTACCAATCACATCGGCCACTTGCTGGTGGGTCAATTCAAATTCGTCTTGTAGCCTTTCCAGAGCCTGAGCTTCTTCAATGGCGTTTAGGTCTTCACGTTGAATGTTCTCAATCAGTGCCATCGCAACTGCAGCACGATCCTGAACGTTCTTCACCAGACAAGGCACCATTTTCAGGCCAGCTTGTCTTGCCGCTCGCCAGCGTCTTTCACCAGCAATAATTTCAAATTGCTCATGGCCAACACTTCTGACCACAATAGGTTGAATAATACCTTGCGATTGAATGGAAGCTGCGAGCTCTTCGAGTGCTTCAGGAGCCATATCTTTACGCGGCTGGTAAATACCAGGGCGCAGACTATTGATTGAAAGTTCAGCCAGATCACCATCGGTAGATAGGCTTTGGCTTTGCGTTGCGACTTGTTGTTTTTCTCTGGCAATAGAACTCGTCGACAAAAGCGCGTCGAGCCCTTTGCCTAAACCACGTTTAGACATTGAATCTATTTTCCTTAAGAGCGTTAAGCCAATACTTCTTCGCGTCGTAGCATCTCACCAGCAAGGGCAAGATAAGCTTTGGCACCGGCGGAATACTTGTCGTAGTACATCGCTGGTTTACCATGACTTGGCGCTTCTGCGAGGCGTACATTCCTAGGGATAACGGTTCGATAAACCTTGTCTCCGAAGTGTTTTTTCAATTGTTCAGACACTTCGTTAGCAAGACGATTTCGAGGGTCGTACATGGTACGAAGTAGCCCTTCGATCTTCAGGTTTTCATTGACTACCGCTGCCAACTTACTGATGGTATCCATCAATGCCGTCAGTCCCTCTAAGGCAAAGTATTCACATTGCATTGGCACTAACACAGAGTCAGCAGCAGCCATTGCGTTTATTGTAAGTAGGTTCAAAGAGGGAGGACAATCGATAAAGATGAAATCATAGTTATCGCGGATTGGCGCAAGTGCATGTTTTAAACGCACTTCTCTAGCAAACACTTCCATGAGTTTAATTTCAGCTGCCGTAACATCTCCATTAGCAGCGATGAGGTCAAACTGACCAGAAGTGTCCTGACAAACTACCTGTTCAAAAGGAAGCTCATCAACCAGCAAATCGTAAGCAGTTGTTTCAACTTGATACTTATCGACGCCACTGGCCATCGTCGCATTTCCCTGCGGATCAAGATCTATCACTAATACCTTACGTTTAGTGGCAGCCATTGATGCCGCTAAATTTACACACGTGGTAGTTTTACCAACGCCACCTTTTTGGTTCGCAATAGCGACAATTTTTCCCACGACAACTTCTCCATTATCCCTTCTTGGATAAGATTACAAGATGACGGTCACCTTCCAACTCAGGAACTTGCAAAGGTTTGATATCGATCACAGAACACCACTCCGGTAGCTCTGAGACTTCCTGTTCATGAAGTTGACCTTTTAATGCATAGAAGCGACCACTCTGTGATTTTGGTAAATGTTCACACCAATTCACCATATCGGTCATAGAGGCAAAGGCTCGGCTCAGAACACCATCAAAGCCACCTTCAGGATCAAACTCTTCGACTCGAGATTGAACCGCTGTCACATTAGACAGTTTAAGCTCGTGAACCACCTGTTTGATAAAACGAATACGCTTACCTAAGCTATCAAGCAAAGTGAATGAACGGTTTGGATGCATGATCGCCAAAGGAATCCCTGGCAGTCCCGGTCCCGTTCCAACATCAATAAAACACTCACCTTCTAGGTGCTCACCAACAATGATGCTATCAAGGATATGTTTCACTAACATATCTTCAGGTCGACGCACCGAAGTCAAGTTGTAAGCCTTATTCCATTTATCAAGTAATTGGACATAGCCCACAAGTTGTTGCTTCTGAAGTTCAGAGACCTCTAATGAGGTCTCTGATAATAATTGTTCAAGTTTTGCGGTTAAGTTGTTGCTCACGCGGCTTCACCTTTTTTAAGCATTCCTTGTTTCTTCAAGTAAACCAACAGGATGGAAATCGCTGCGGGTGTAATACCAGAAATGCGGGAAGCAATTCCAACCGTTTCAGGTTTTGCTTCTGTCAGCTTGGCAACGACCTCGTTAGACAGCCCTTTCACATCGTTGTAATCAAGATCGGCTGGGATCTTGGTGTTTTCATGACGAAGCGACTTAGCTATCTCATCTTGTTGGCGCTGAATATAACCTTCATATTTCACCTGGATCTCAACTTGCTCACTGGCTTGTTGATCTTCCATCGCGGGTGCGAATGCGTCTAATGACGTCAATTGTGAATAGTTCAATTCAGGACGACGTAGTAGATCTTCACCGCTTGCTTCGCGAGAAATAGGGCTCTTCAGTAGCACATTAAGTGCTTCGATACCCTCGGATTTTGGATTAACCCATGTTTCTTTTAGGCGCTGACGCTCAGTCGCCATGTTATTCAGTTTTTCGTTGAATCGCGACCAGCGTTTCTCGTCAATTAAACCGAGATTATGCGCATGTTCAGTCAAACGAATATCCGCATTGTCTTCACGCAGCAATAGACGATATTCCGCACGAGATGTAAACATGCGATAAGGCTCTTTGGTACCCATGGTTGATAAATCGTCAATCAGTACGCCCATATAAGCCTGATCACGACGTGGGCTCCAGCCTTCTTTGCCTTGCGAGTAGAGGCTAGCGTTTAGACCTGCCATTAGACCTTGTGCCGCCGCTTCTTCGTAACCGGTGGTGCCATTAATCTGGCCAGCAAAGAACAAACCAGAAATAAACTTGGTTTCGTAAGTCTGTTTTAGATCACGAGGGTCAAAGAAATCGTATTCGATAGCATAACCAGGGCGAACAATATGCGCGTTCTCAAAACCTTTCATTGAACGAACGATTTGTACCTGTACATCAAACGGTAAACTGGTTGAGATACCGTTTGGATACAGCTCATGCGTGGTTAAACCTTCAGGTTCGATAAAGATCTGATGGCTATTTTTGTCCGCAAAACGCATGACCTTATCTTCAATAGAAGGGCAATAGCGCGGTCCAATACCTTCGATCACGCCGGCATACATTGGGCTTCGATCGAGGTTATTGCGAATCACCTCATGCGTGGACTCATTCGTGTGCGTAATGAAACACGGAATCTGCGTTGGATGTTGGTTGCGGTTACCCATGAAAGAAAAAACAGGCGTAGGGTTATCACCATGCTGCACTTCTAGTGCAGAAAAGTCGACGCTTCGAGCATCAATACGTGGAGGTGTACCTGTTTTTAAACGATCTACGCGAAATGGTAACTCTCGCAAACGAGCCGCGAGTGCAATGGATGGTTGATCGCCCATACGACCGCCAGAAGAGCTCTCCATACCGATATGGATCTTACCACCTAAGAAAGTACCAACCGTTAATACAACGGATCTCGAATGGAATTTCAATCCCATCTCAGTTACTACACCGCGTACTTGATCTTGTTCCACGATCAAGTCATCCACCGACTGTTGGAATAGTGTTAAGTTTGGTGTGTTTTCTAGGGCGTTACGCACATAAGCCTTGTATAACGCACGATCTGCTTGAGCGCGTGTAGCACGAACGGCTGGACCCTTTGACGCATTCAGCGTACGAAATTGAATACCTGCATGATCAATGGCCTCTGCCATCAAACCACCCATAGCATCCACTTCTTTAACCAAATGTCCTTTACCAATACCACCAATGGCAGGATTACATGACATTTGACCTAACGTATCAATATTATGAGTTAGCAGTAGTGTCTTTTGCCCTGTACGAGCAGATGCGAGTGCGGCTTCCGTTCCTGCATGTCCGCCACCAACTACGATGACATCAAATGTTTCGTGATAAAGCATGAACCGACCTCAGTATTCAATCGAGAAATTTAGACAAACCAAAAGGAGCAGTATTCTACCGCTTTTCTTGAAGTGAGAAAAACGGTTTTCACATTTTTTGGATCCAAGAAATAAGTAATATAAAGATAAGATCTATATATATGATCTTTTATTAGATCTATTATTAGGATCCTCGAAGTCTGTGGATAAGTCGAAAATGATCAACAAATCCATGGATCTTTTTGTGATCGCTTGTTGTGATCTAGTGTTGATCTGGCACTGTATTAGCTGGGATCAAAAAGGCTAGTTATACACAGGGAAAGGAGAGCTTGAAAGTTGTTCTTTGGATAAATATAGGTTTTTCACCGAAAAGATCATATTTTATCCACAGATTGATTGGTCAGAAATTACTCGTTATGAGTGAATTGAAGTTGAAGAGTTACTCACAGGTATAAAAAAAGCGGCCGAAGCCGCTTATTATTAAGTGTTTGCTTCTAGCGAAACTTGCTCATGTGTTCATTGAGCCAAACTTCCGCAGCGTCTTCTGGCACGGGATCATTGAGAACATCGATTTGCAGGCAGTCTGTCAGTGGTGTCGCGCCGATGTCTTCAAGTAACTCGTAAGCGTGTTTACCGGCTGCACAAAACGTATCATAGCTAGAGTCACCTATGCCAACGACAGCGTATTTCACGTTCGACATGCGAGGTGGTGTATCTTGCAGAGCTGAGATGAAAGGCTGGATATTATCTGGGTAATCTCCAGCTCCATGCGTTGAGGTGATTAAAAGCCAAATCCCTTCGGCCTCAATGTCACTCAACTCAGGCTGATTGTGGATTGTGGTTTCTAGCCCTTGTTCTATAAGTAGGTCACTCAAGTGGTCACCGACATATTCCGCACCGCCAAGTGTGCTACCTGTGATGATATGAATCATTAATGTTCCTTATTTACCAATACAGAATGAAGAGAAGATACGACCAAGCAGATCGTCGGAGCTAAACTCTCCAGTAATCTCATTCAGATGTTGCTGAGCAATACGAAGTTCTTCAGCCAGAATTTCGCCCGCCATATAACCTTCTAGTTGCTGCTGTCCGATATCGAGGTGCTCAGCAGCTCGCTCTAACGCATCAAGGTGTCGACGTCTTGCCATAAAGCCACCTTCATTGGCACCAGAGAAGCCCATAATGGCTTTTAGGTGTTCTCGTAAAGCTGGCACACCCTCACCAGTGCGTGCAGAAAGTCGAATTAGGGTTGGATCATTAACATGGCAGATCCCTAGCAATTCGCCTGTTTCGTCAACTTTATTGCGGATCACGGTAATGCCGATCGAACTTGGTAGGCGATCGATAAAGTCGGGCCAGATTTCTTTTGGATCCGTAGCATCTGTTGTGGTGCCATCTACCATGAAGAGAACGCGATCGGCCTGCTCAATCTCTTCCCAAGCTCGCTCGATACCAATACGTTCTACCTCATCTGAAGCGTCACGTAGACCTGCGGTATCAATGATATGCAGTGGCATTCCGTCTATATGGATGTGCTCTCTCAGTACATCTCGAGTTGTGCCTGCGATATCGGTAACGATAGCCGACTCTTTCCCTGATAGAGCGTTGAGTAGGCTAGATTTACCTGCATTTGGGCGACCAGCAATAACCACTTTCATCCCTTCGCGCATAATGGCACCTTGGTTGGCTTCCTTACGAACGGACTCTAAGTTATCAATGATATGTTGCAGGTCACCAGCGACTTTGCCATCCGCTAGAAAATCGATTTCTTCTTCTGGGAAGTCGATAGCCGCTTCTACATAAATACGTAAATGGATTAGCGATTCCACCAGCACCTGAATGCGTTTAGAGAATTGCCCTTGAAGAGATTGCAATGCCGATTTAGCAGCCTCTTCTGAACTGGCATCAATTAAATCGGCAATGGCTTCTGCTTGGGTTAAGTCCATTTTATCGTTGAGGAATGCGCGCTCACTAAATTCGCCAGGTCTTGCTGGACGAACGCCCTGAATGAGCAGGATGCGCTTAATCAGCATGTCCATAACAACAGGGCCGCCGTGTCCTTGTAGTTCAAGAACGTCCTCACCAGTAAACGAATGTGGGTTAGGGAAGTATAGAGCGATCCCTTGATCAAGCTCGCTGCCATCTTGTGCTTTAAATGGCAGATAGTCGGCGTAGCGCGGTTTAAGCGTTTTCCCTGTCACTTGTAAGGCAACCTCAGCAGCGAGAGGGCCTGATACTCGTATAATGCCCACGCCACCGCGGCCTGGGGCTGTGGCTTGTGCCACAATAGTGTCTGTTGTCATTGTGTTGCCTAATCGCAGTACTTTAGCCAAATTGTAATCATGGTAAATGAAAAAGGCGACCATTTAGGCCGCCTTTTATTCTATTCGCGTATTGTTAACCAATCAGCAGGACTACTTAGAGTGTAATCCTTTCTTCTCCAGCGCTCGATAAATCAAGGTTTGCTGAATCAGAGTAACGATGTTCGATACCAACCAGTAAAGAACTAGACCTGATGGGAACCATAGGAAGAAGAAGGTAAACATAACCGGCATAAAGGTCATGATCTTCTGCTGCATTGGATCGGTTACTGTTGTCGGGCTCATTTTCTGGATCAAGAACATACTTGCACCCATTAGTAGAGGCAGAATGTAGTATGGGTCTTGAGCTGAAAGGTCATGAATCCAACCAAAGAACGGTGAATGACGCAGCTCAACCGACTCCATTAGTGCCCAGTAAAGTGCAATGAAGATTGGCATCTGTAGCAAGATTGGTAGACAGCCACCTAGAGGATTTACTTTCTCTTTCTTGTACAGTTCCATCATTTCTTGGCTCATGCGTTGGCGGTCATCGCCGATACGCTCACGCATTGCTTGCAGCTTAGGCTGAAGCATACGCATTTTCGCCATCGAGGTGTATTGCGCTTTTGTTAGTGGGTACATGGCACCACGAACAATGAAAGTCAAACAGATGATAGCTAGACCCCAGTTAACAACGATACCTTGAATGAACGATAGTAGCGTGTGAAGTGGTTTTGCAATGAACCATAACCAGCCGTAGTCTACTACTAGATCTAGGTTTGGCGCAGTTTCAGCCATTTGCTTCTGAAGTTTAGGACCAGCCCAAAGTGTAGCTTTCAGTGTTGCTGATTGGCCATCTGCAATTGTTGCGTTTGGCATACGAACACCGATATCACCTAGGTTACCGATTACACGAGTGTAAAGGTTAGTACCTGGTGCTTCGCGAGGAATCCATGCTGCTGCGAAGTAGTGTTGGATCATCGCTGCCCAACCTTGACCGTCTGTCAGGTTAAGAGACAGGTTGCGATCTTGCATATCTTCGAAGCTGTATTTTTTATAGCGAACGTCTTGAGTTGAGTATGCGCCGCCATTGTATGTTGGCATTGTGATGCTGCCGCCTTTGTCTTGTAGATTTTGACGAAGGTGTGCGTACATGCCGAACGTTGCATTTTGGCCAGAGTTGTTGTCTACATCGTATTCAACATCAATTGCGTAGTTGCCACGTTTTAGAATGAAGGTTTTGGTGTAAGAGATGCCATTCGCTTCGAATGTCATTGGAACACGCAGTTCATCTTGACCGTCAGCAATGGTAAAGCTGTCAGCTGACACGGTATAAGCTGGACGGCTTGTGCTGCTTAGGTCAATACCCTGAGGACCTACCAGACCACTTTGAGCGATAAACTGGTGACCTTGATCGTCTTTTAGAAGTTCAAACGGTTCGCTAGATTCTAACTCAGTTGCGTACTCGTTTAATTTTGCTGTTACTACATCACCGCCAACGGTATTAATACCTAGCGTTAGTACGTCAGTTTTCACTGTGATGATTTTTTCTGCAGCAGTTTGGCTTTGACCAGGTGCAGGATCATGCTCATCAGCGAAAGATGGCGCAGGTAGAGTACTGCTTTGCGTCTGTTGGGTCGGAACTGGCGCTGGATTCTTATACGATTGCCATTGTTGGAACAGCAAAAAAGAAACTAAAGCCAAACCGATTAACAGAATATTACGTTGAGAATCCATCGTTATTTATCTCTGTCTTGTTTTTGGACTGGTGGAACGGGGTCAAATCCCCCTTCATTCAAAGGATGGCATTTTAATAGACGTTTGCCTGATAACCAACATCCTTTTACAAAACCGTGAGCTTTCAAGGCTTCTATAGCGTAAAGAGAACAGGTTGGGGTGAACCGACAACGAGGTCCGATAAGAGGACTGATAATCCACCTATATAGGTAGACGAGTCCGATAGCTAACCACGCGAAGGGCGAGACAGGCGATGCCATAACTTATCTAGAAGTTTGAACATTTCTTCATTGCTTAGAGTTTGCGCACTCTTCTTTGCAATTACAACAAAATCTTTGCTTGGAAGTTCATGTTGTTTGTTACGAAAACTTTCACGTACCAGACGCTTGAAGTGATTTCTAGCAACAGCTGTTTTTATCTGTTTTTTAGGAACCGCAAGACCAAGACGAGGGTGTGAGAGAGAGTTTTTACGAGCAATGATGGTGAAATGAGGGGAGCCAGCTCGATGAGCTTGCTTAAATACGTTTTGATAATGCTCGGGAGTTAACAAACGTAACTCCCGAATAAAGGCGTGCTTATTCAAAATAGAAAATTATTTTGATAGGCGTGCACGGCCTTTAGCACGACGTGCATTGATTACTTTACGACCGTTCTTAGTCGCCATGCGAGCACGGAAACCGTGAGTACGCTTGCGCTTTAGAACTGAAGGTTGAAAAGTGCGTTTAGACATGGTTATTACCTTTACTGATCAGTAGTTTTAGGTTCTCGTTGAACCCGGCGTGGGACATATTTCCCTACTCTATATATAGAGAGGAAATCCGACGCCTCTCAACAAAGAGGCGGAATTGTAATCACTGACTCGTCAAGAGTCAATAATCAGTTCAACTTCAATTCCGGTTGGCGAATTATACTTTTTGTGAGCCAGAGCGCAAGGATCCTATTCGATCCCAACTTGATTTAGAAATTTCTTCAGTTGGATATCTTGTGGATCGTTAAAAATTTGCTCTGGTGTACCTTGTTCCACTATATGGCCATCAGCCATGAAGATCACTCTGTCGGCGACTTCTTTGGCAAACTGCATTTCGTGGGTCACAACAAGCATGGTTTGATGCTGTGTTGCGAGCTTTTTCATAAGGTTAAGTACTTCACCTACCCACTCAGGATCGAGTGCTGAAGTTGGTTCATCGAATAACAGTAGCTCAGGTTGTAATGCCATCGCTCGGCCAATACCGACACGCTGCTGTTGACCACCGGAAAGGGAAGCTGGGTATTGATCCCCTTTGTCTCCTAGACCGATGTCATCGAGAATTTGTTGTGCTTTCTCAAGAGCTTGCTCTTTTTTCCAGCCCTTTACTGTGATCAAACCTTCCGCAATATTCTGACGCGCAGTCATGTGCGCGAATAGAGCGTAGTTCTGAAACACAAAGCCAGTCTTGCGTCTTAGTGCCAATACTTCTGCTTTAGTATGGCTTTGGCAGTTGACCGAGACATCGTCAATAGAGATTTGGCCTTCATCTGCTTGTTCCAGGAAATTGACGCAACGCAATAAGGTAGACTTACCGGTACCACTAGAACCAATAATGACGATAATTTCGCCTTGTTTGATATCAATATCGATGCCTTTGAGCACTTCGGTGTCACCGAATCGCTTGTGGATATTTTTTAATGTAATCATCGTTGATAAGCCTTATTCAGTTTTTGCTCTGCGACAATTTGCACACGAGTAAGTACTAACACAACACCCCAGTATATGAGCGCGACGGCAAGAAATGCTTCAAAAAATCGGAAGCTGGATGATGCTTCCATTTGGGCTTTCGCCATAATCTCTGCCACACCAAGTGTGAACGCTAACGACGTCGACTTAATCATATCAATGAAGTAGTTCATCAATGATGGTAGGGCTACGCGAGTTGCTTGCGGCAAAATGATACGACGCATGGCTTGGCTAGTTGTCATACCTACAGAAAGACTTGCTTCCATCTGACTGCGGTCAATGCCGATAATGGCGGCACGAATACTCTCTGCCATATAAGCGGCAAAGTGCAGAGTCAGGCCTATTACTGCGGCACTGAAGGCGTTGAGCCCAACCATCCAAGGAAAAATTTGTGGTAAGCCATAATAAAGCAGAAACAGCTGAACCAATAATGGAGTACCACGGAAAAAGCTTATATAGAGCTGACTGAGCTGATCCAATACCGGGATCTTAAACACGCGAATGTTGGCTAAAATAACCGATAGAATCAATGAGAACAGCAGTCCCCATATCGCCATTTCCATGGTTGTACCAAGATACTTCAACAGTATCGGCATCAACTCAAGCATGTATTGAAAATCAAATCCCATAACAGTACCAAACTCTTAGAAAAACAAACGCCCACTACCAAGAGTAGTGGGCGTATCAATAGTAATCACTTACTTTTTAGTGATATCAGCACCAAACCACTTCTCAGAGATTTTTGCTAGCGTACCATCAGCTCGCATGTCTGCCAGTGCGCTATTTACTTCTTGTTGCAGCTTTTGACCTTTCTCGTTGTTTACGAATGGCCAAGCATTCTCGATGGTTTCAAAAGGTTGACCTGCAAGTTGCAGTGGCAGGCCTGTTTTCTTGATTAGTTCAAGTGCAGAAAGGCGATCCATAACAAAAGCATCAGCACGGCCTAGTGCGACGTCATGTTCAATACCTGTATCGTAAGTTTTGATGGTGATTTTGCCGTCTTTATCGTAGCTACGTAGCAGTTGTTCAAAGTTTGAACCAAGGTTCACTGCGACTGTTTTACCTGCCAAATCATCAATACCTTGAATGCTGTCATTACCTTTTCGAACGGTAATTTGAGCACCATCAACAACATATGGGTCAGCGAACAGATACTTCGCTTTACGAGCATCTGTCATAGTGATTTGGTTAGAAATCGTGTCGATACGACCGGTCTCAAGCAAACCAAACAAACCTGAGAAGTTTGCCGTCACGTACTCTACTTTGTAGTCATTGCGACGACCAATTTCATCCCAAAGGTCGACTTCAAACCCTTGTAACTTGTCTTGTTTAACAAACGTAAATGGGAAGTAGCGACCAGACATGCCGACTTTCACTTCTTGTTGTGTCGCAGCATATGCTGCTTGAGATACGGTTGCAGAAAGCGCTAAAGCGGTTAGAAGGCCTTTAATCCAGTTTTTCATTTTACTACTCCTTATATTTATGGGGAGGATGTTACTGGTAAACATGTCGATAAGTTAAATAACTAGTTGTTATTAACCATAACAAACTCGGGGTTGAATGCTGGCTTTTTCATCACTCTATCAATACCAAACAAAAAGATAATGACAGCTTGAACGTTGATCTATGCACAAGTTAGATCAACATACTGCTTTTGTGGGTAGATCTGTGTTTTGTGCATTTATTTGTGAGTAAAATTAGGGCAAATTGTGTGGATCAAGCGAATTCAACCGAAAAAATTGTGAATAACTTAGATCTTATTCACTGGATTACTGATCATTTACTGGCGATCTTGGTTATCAACAGGTAAAATTACCAATCTTTTCCAATTCAAATAAATAGAGTGAGAGCACCGTGTCATCTTCGCTTTGGTTGCAATGTTCGCAACGACTACAAGAAGAGCTACCCGCTACCGAATTCAGCATGTGGGTCAGACCATTACAAGCTGAACTTAATGACAACACCCTAACTCTATTTGCGCCTAATCGCTTTGTATTAGATTGGGTACGTGACAGATACTTAAACAGCATCAACCGTTTACTCAAAGAGTATTGTGGTAATGACGTACCTAACTTACGTTTTGAAGTGGGTAGTAAACCAGTTTCTGCGCCACCAGCGCCTAAGCCTGTTAAGACGGCCGCTGATGTAGCGGCAGAATCTTCAGCACCAGCACAGCTGCAAGCACGTCAGCCTGTGCATAAAACGTGGGACGATGAAGCTGAAGTCTCAGATATCAATCATCGCTCAAACGTTAATATCAAGCATAAATTCAATAATTTCGTTGAAGGTAAGTCGAACCAACTCGGCTTAGCTGCTGCGCGTCAAGTTGCCGATAACCCTGGTGCGGCATACAACCCGCTGTTTTTGTACGGCGGTACTGGTCTGGGTAAAACCCACCTGTTGCATGCGGTAGGCAATGCGATTGTTGATAACAAGCCGAACGCGAAAGTTGTGTACATGCACTCTGAACGTTTTGTTCAAGACATGGTAAAAGCACTACAAAACAATGCGATTGAAGAATTTAAACGTTACTATCGTAGCGTTGATGCATTGCTTATCGATGATATTCAGTTCTTTGCAAATAAAGAACGTTCTCAAGAAGAATTCTTCCATACCTTTAATGCTCTATTAGAAGGTAACCAACAGATCATCCTTACCTCTGATCGCTACCCTAAAGAGATAAATGGGGTAGAGGATCGTCTAAAATCCCGTTTCGGTTGGGGTTTGACGGTTGCGATCGAGCCACCAGAGCTTGAAACCCGCGTGGCAATTTTGATGAAGAAAGCAGAAGATCATCAAATTCACCTTGCTGATGAGGTGGCGTTCTTTATTGCTAAGCGTTTACGTTCTAATGTTCGTGAGTTGGAAGGGGCACTTAACCGTGTTATCGCCAACGCGAACTTTACTGGCCGTCCTATCACTATCGACTTTGTTCGAGAGGCACTGCGCGATTTATTAGCACTACAAGAGAAGCTAGTCACTATAGACAACATTCAAAAGACCGTTGCTGAGTACTACAAGATTAAAGTGGCCGACTTGTTGTCCAAACGTCGCTCTCGTTCGGTTGCGCGTCCTCGCCAGTTGGCGATGGCTTTGGCGAAAGAGCTTACCAACCACAGTCTTCCGGAAATTGGCGATGCATTTGGTGGTCGTGACCACACGACAGTGCTTCATGCTTGTCGTAAGATTGCTCAGCTACGCGAAGAAAGTCACGATATTAAAGAAGACTATTCGAACTTAATTCGTACGCTTTCTTCATAATAGTGGCATAATCGCTATAATTAGCATTCAAGTTATTGTATTTCGCATATAAGTGGCATGGATTGCCAGCTTTACGAAGAGTTATCTATGAAATTTACTATCGAACGTCATCACTTATTAAAGCCGTTACAACAAGTCTCTGGTGCACTGGGTGGACGACCAACATTACCTATTTTGGGCAATTTGCTGTTGAAGGTTGAAGAAGGGGTGCTTTCTCTTACTGCAACCGACTTAGAAGTTGAGCTAGTAAGTAAAGTGACGCTAGAGAGTGAGTTTGAAGCGGGTAGTGTGACGGTACCTTCACGCAAGTTCCTAGATATTTGTCGTGGACTGCCGGATGACTCTACTATCACTATCGTGTTAGAAGGCGATCGTGTACAAGTACGTTCTGGACGCAGTCGTTTCTCGCTATCGACTTTACCAGCCAGTGATTTCCCAAATATTGAAGATTGGCAACAAGAAGTGGCGGTGACCGTTACTCAAGCTGAACTTAAATCACTGATAGAAAAAACACAATTTTCAATGGCGAACCAAGACGTTCGTTATTATCTCAACGGTATGCTGTTTGAGTTAGACCAAAACACGCTTCGTTCTGTTGCCACTGATGGCCACCGTATGGCTGTTGCTTTGGTGTCACTTGAAGGCAGCTTTGATAACAAACAAATTATCGTACCGCGTAAAGGTGTGCAGGAACTGTCTAAGTTATTAGATGCTCCTGAGCAACCTGTGACGTTGCAAATTGGCAGCTCTAATATCCGTGCGGAAGTGAATAACTTTGTCTTTACTTCTAAGCTCGTTGATGGTCGTTTCCCGGATTATCGCCGTGTTTTGCCGCAAAATACCGATAAAACATTGGAAGCCAATTGCGACGAACTACGACAAGCATTCTCACGCGCCGCCATTCTTTCCAATGAGAAGTTCCGTGGTGTGCGAGTTAATCTCGACCAAAATGAAATGCGCATTACCGCGAATAACCCTGAACAGGAAGAAGCGGAAGAAATGTTAGACGTCGAATTCCAAGGCGATGCATTAGAAATTGGTTTCAATGTGTCATACGTTTTGGATGTACTGAACACGCTTCGTTGCGATCAGGTTCGTATTTCTATGTCGAATGCCAATGCGAGTGCGTTGATTGAAAATAGCGAAGATGACAGTGCCATGTATGTGGTGATGCCGATTCGTCTCTAAGCTAGGCATGATGTTATGCCGCTTACGCGCTTAATCGTACAGCAATTTCGTAATATTAAAGCCTGTGATATCGAACTATCTACAGGCTTTAACTTTATTATTGGCCCCAATGGCAGTGGCAAAACCAGCGTATTGGAAGCCATATATTTGCTCGGTCATGGACGCTCTTTTAAGAGTTCTTTGACAGGACGAGTCATTCAAAATGACTGCCAAGAACTGTTCGTTCATGGCCGTTTTTTGAACTCGGATCAATTTGAGATACCCGTTGGCATTAATAAGCAGCGTGATGGCTCAACTGAGGTTAAAATAGGCGGTCAATCTGGGCAAAAATTGGCTCAGCTTGCCAAGGTGTTACCGCTGCAACTAATTCACCCTGAAGGGTTTGAATTACTGACGGATGGACCTAAGTTTCGTCGCGCTTTTATCGATTGGGGTGTGTTTCACTCTGAACCAGGCTTTCATGAAGCTTGGGGACGATTTAAGCGTTTAAGTAAGCAGCGTAATGCTCTGCTTAAGACTGCAACCAGTTATCGAGAACTGAGCTATTGGGATCGTGATTTGGCCCAACTGGCAGAACAAATTGATGATTGGCGTCGGTGTTATGTCGAACAGATGCAACCTCTTGCTGAGGAAATGTGTCAGTCGTTTTTGCCCGAGTTTGAAATCAAACTTGGCTACTACCGTGGTTGGGAAAAAGATACGCCCTATGCTGAGCTATTAGAGCGCAACTTTGAACGAGACCAGAGCTTAGGGTACACCTTTAGTGGACCTAATAAAGCCGACTTAAGAATTAAAGTGAACAACACACCAGTTGAGGATGTGTTGTCTCGAGGTCAGCTAAAACTGATGATGTGTGCATTGCGTTTGGCGCAGGGACAGCATCTCGCCGAGTTGACCGGTAAGCAGTGCATTTATTTAATAGATGACTTTGCTTCCGAATTAGATAGCCTTCGTCGTAAACGCTTAGCGGATTACCTAAAACAGACGAACGCTCAAGTTTTTGTAAGTTCTATTACCCAAAGCCAAGTCGCCGATATGATTGACGAAAATGGCAAGATGTTTCATGTGGAACATGGCACAATAGAACCAGGTAAATAGTGAGAGAAACTCATGTCAGAAAATTACGATTCATCGAGTATTAAGGTACTAAAGGGTCTGGATGCGGTACGTAAGCGTCCGGGAATGTACATTGGTGACACGGACGATGGAACCGGTCTGCACCACATGGTTTTTGAGGTGGTTGATAACTCAATTGATGAAGCGTTGGCTGGTCACTGTAACGACATTATTGTGACAATCCATGAGGACAATTCTGTTTCTGTTAGCGATGATGGTCGTGGTATCCCGACTGAAATGCACCCAGAAGAGCAGGTTTCTGCTGCAGAAGTTATCATGACGGTACTTCATGCGGGTGGTAAGTTTGATGACAACTCGTACAAAGTATCGGGTGGTCTGCACGGTGTAGGTGTTTCGGTAGTAAACGCATTGTCGAAAAAAGTGACGCTAACCATTCATCGTGGCGGTCAAATTCATACGCAAACCTATCACCATGGTGAGCCAGAAGCGCCACTTACAGTCATTGGTGATACGGATAAAACGGGGACGGAAATCCGTTTCTGGCCAAGTGAAGAAACCTTCACTAACATTGAATTCCATTACGATATCTTAGCAAAACGTCTTCGTGAGCTATCGTTCCTAAACTCTGGTGTGTCTATCAAGCTGATTGATAAGCGCGAAGAAGACAAAATGGATCACTTCATGTTTGAAGGCGGTATCCAAGCGTTTGTTGAGCACCTAAACACCAATAAAACACCAATCATCCAAAAAATCTTCCACTTCGATAACGAACGTGATGATGGCATTACTGTCGAAGTGGCGATGCAGTGGAACGATGGTTACCAAGAAAACATCTATTGCTTTACCAACAACATCCCTCAACGTGATGGTGGTACTCACCTTGCTGGCTTCCGTGCGGCATTAACGCGTACGCTGAACACGTTTATGGATAAAGAAGGCTTTTCTAAGAAAGCGAAAACCGCGACATCAGGTGATGATGCGCGTGAAGGTCTAACCGCTATCGTTTCGGTGAAAGTGCCCGATCCTAAGTTCTCAAGCCAAACCAAAGACAAGTTGGTTTCATCGGAAGTGAAATCAGCGGTTGAGTCTGCGATGGGTGAGAAACTGTCTGAGTTCCTTGTTGAGAACCCAGGTGAAGCGAAGATTGTTTGTACCAAGATCATCGACGCTGCTCGTGCTCGTGACGCAGCACGTAAAGCTCGTGAGATGACGCGTCGTAAAGGTGCACTAGATTTAGCCGGTCTACCAGGCAAACTGGCTGACTGCCAAGAGAAAGACCCAGCGCTTTCTGAACTATACATAGTGGAGGGTGACTCTGCGGGCGGTAGTGCTAAGCAGGGTCGTAACCGTAAGAACCAAGCGATTCTTCCACTTAAAGGTAAAATCCTTAATGTAGAAAAAGCGCGCTTCGATAAGATGCTTTCTTCACAAGAAGTGGCAACGCTTATCACGGCACTTGGCTGTGGTATTGGTCGTGATGAATATAACCCAGACAAACTGCGTTATCACAACATCATTATCATGACCGATGCGGACGTGGATGGTTCTCACATTCGTACGCTGCTATTAACGTTCTTCTACCGTCAAATGCCAGAGCTTATTGAGCGTGGCTACGTATATATTGCTCAGCCACCACTTTACAAAGTGAAGAAAGGCAAGCAAGAGCAGTATATTAAAGATGAAGATGCCATGAACCAGTATCAAGTATCTCTGGCTCTAGATAACGCGGCACTGCATGTTAATTCTGAAGCACCTGCACTGGCTGGTGAAGCACTTGAGAAGCTAGTTCAGCAATACAATGCTGCAGTTAAAACGGTTGATCGCATGAGTCGTCGTTATCCACATGCTATGGTTGGCGAGTTCATGTATGTACCACGTCTAACGGCTGAGCAATGTCATGATGCTGCGGCGGTGGAAGCATGGTCTAAACAGCTTGTTGAGCAGCTAAACAACAAAGAAGTGGGCGCAAGCCAATACAGCTTTGAAGTAGAACAGCACGCTGAACTGGGTGTAAACCTACCTAAAGTTGTGGTTCGTACCCATGGCGTGACTCATGAGCACGTTATCAGTGTTGATCTACTCAACTCGAAAGAGTATCGCCAATTGGCAGATACGTCAGAAGCGTTAGACGGTCTGATTGAAGAGGGCGCTTACATCAAACGTGGTGAGCGTACTCAAGAAGTTACAAACTTCGTTGATGCTCTTGAGTGGTTAATCAAAGAGTCACGTCGTGGTTTAAGCCTACAACGCTATAAAGGTCTTGGTGAGATGAACCCTGATCAGCTGTGGGAAACAACCATGGATCCAGAGACTCGTCGTATGATGCAGGTGACGATTGAAGACGCGGTTGGCGCTGATCAACTGTTTACCACGTTGATGGGTGACCAAGTAGAACCTCGTCGTAACTTCATCGAAGAAAACGCACTGAAAGTTGCCAACCTAGACGTATAGACGGGTTGTTCTGCTAAATAAAAACGCTGCCTTAGGGTGGCGTTTTTTATTACTCGCGTATTCTTATTGTTGCTAGTGAGTGTTCGATTATAGAAAAAAGAGTAGGGCTCTCTTGAATATGGAGTGCATCGTCCCTATATAAGGTAATGAAGAGGATGCCAACTTATGGGCCTCGGAAATAGCTGATCCCTTATTGCTCAAGAGAGGATAACGGTGGCAGCACACTATTTAGATTGATTCCAACTTATGTCCCGTTTATAGATAAACATCAGGGAATAAGCCATGAATCCCCTTAGATCTTATGAATAAAGAGCTAAGACTATTGCTTAACTGAGGATAGTATTATGAGAACTGTAGATTTCACTCCTTTATACCGCAACGCAATCGGCTTCGATCGTCTATTTAATATGATGGAAGCGAACACCGCGAAAAACGCTTCAGGCGGTTACCCTCCGTATAACATCGAACAACAAGACGAGAACCACTTCCGTATCACTATGGCTGTGGCTGGCTTTGCTGAAGAGCAGCTCGATCTTACTCAAAAAGAGAACCTATTGATTGTTAAGGGCGAGCGTAAAGCTGAAGAAGGTAAAAACTATGTTTACCAAGGCATCGCAGAGCGCGATTTTGAGCGTAAGTTCCAACTAGCAGACTATGTGAAAGTGGTTGGTGCAAGCATGGAGAATGGTTTGCTTCACGTTGACCTAGAACGTGAAATACCAGAAGCGATGAAACCGCGTAAAATTGAGATCGGTGGTAATAAACTGATCGAAGGCTAATATTTGCCTTGAAACAATACTCGGAAATAAAGAGTGAAAGAGCGCCATAAGGCGCTCTTTTTAGTGTTAGGCTTCTGCGTAGGCTCTTGCTACCTCTTCTGCAATGATAGCGATGCCTTGCTGCATCTTGTCATCGTCTTGCACGTAGTTCATGCGTAAACACTGATGAGCATGATCCCATTCGTCTTCTTGACCAATAAAGAAGTATTCACCAGGAACAATTAATACACCACGGTCTTTCAGTCGTTGGTACAGCTCCATGGTAGTAATCGGTAATTCATCAAACCAAAGCCATAAGAAAATTGCCCCCTCTGGTTTGTGAATTCTAAAACGTGGGTCGGTTATGGCTGATTGCAGTAGTTCTACCGCACGCAATGATTTCTGTTGATAGAAAGGCTTAATGACATTCGAGCTTAAATCCAGCAGATCACCTTTTTCAATCATATGATTGGCAAGCGCAGGGCCAAAGCTCCCAGGAGCGAGACTAATGATGCCATTCATATTGGTCATCGCTTGCGTGACTTCTTCACTCGCAATGACAATGCCGCAGCGTAAGCCTGGTAACCCTAGTTTGGATAAACTCATACATAGGATGGTGTTTTCATTCCAAAATGGCTCTACATCTTCAAAAATGATGTTTGGGAATGGCAGACCATAAGCATTATCAATAATCAGTGGGATATTGTTAGCACGAGCCAGTTTATCGAGCTTGTGGATCTCTTCGTCAGTTAGCACGTTACCTGTTGGGTTGGTTGGACGCGACGCACAGATAGCGGCAACAGAGTCATCGATTTTCAGGTGTTCAAAATCCACATGATATTTGAATAAGCCACCGTCGAGTAATTCAATTTCTGGGTGATAAGAGACGAAGATATCTTCGTCAATGCCCGCGTCGCCATAGCCAATGTACTCGGGAGCAATAGGCAATAGAATCTTCTTGTGCGAGCCATCGGACTGCTTACCTGCAAGCAAATTGAACAAATAGAAAAAGCCGCTTTGACTACCATTGGTTAGGCTGATGTTCTTTTCTGTGATTGCCCAGCCATAGGTTTCACGCAGCAGCTTAGCAAGCGCTTTAACAAAGGCGTCTTTACCTTGTGGGCCATCGTAGTTAGCCATAGCTGCGACGAGATCGCCGTTGGCAAGCATATCTGCACTGGCTTGGTGAAAGTACTCGAGCATTGCTGGAATAGCGGCTGGGTTGCCACCTCCGAGCATAATGGCACCTGGAGTGCGGAGGCCATCATTGAGATCATCCATTAATTGGGTAATACCTGAGTAACGATTAAATTTTTCACCAAACTTAGAAAATTGCATTGCTGTACCTAGTTCATTGTGTTCACTTGTTATATTTTTTCGGTTTTTTATCCTGCTGATGGCAAGATTAATGTTTGAACATACATTAATGAAACTGTGAGGCAAAGCACTATTTGTGGTGGGAATAAAAAAAAGCCCAGTTAGGTAACTGGGCTTTTGCTGTTTTTCTAGAAAATTACTTTTGAATCAGTGATATATCAGCAATTTGCAAGAATAGGTTACGTAGGTTGTTCAGCAGTGTTAGGCGGTTTTTCTTCAACGCTTCATCGTCTGCCATTACCATTACGTTGTCGAAGAAAGCATCAACCGGTTCACGAAGATCTGCTAGCTTGCTTAGCGCTTCTTGGTAGTTACCTGTAGCGAAAGCAGGCTCTAGTGCTTCTGTCATGACTTCTACATTTTCTGCCAGTACTTTTTCTGCATCTTCTTGTAGAAGTGCAAGGTCGATATCGGCGGCGAGTTCACCATCAAACTTCGCTAGGATATTGCCCACACGCTTGTTTGCTGCAGCAAGTGATTCTGCCGCTTCCAGTTCGCGGAAGTGAGATACTGCTTTCACACGCTGGTCAAAGTCTGCAGGTTTAGTCGGACGACGTGCTAACACCGCTTGGATAATGTCTACGCTGAAGCCTTCGTCTTTGTACCATGCATTGAAACGACCAAGCATAAACTCAAGTACGTCTTCTTCAACATTTGCATTGGTTAGCTTGTCGCCAAATAGTGACTTCGCTTTTGCGATAAGATCTGTAAGGTCTAAGCTGTAGCCATTTTCTACGATGATACGCAACACACCTAGCGATGCACGACGAAGTGCAAATGGGTCAGAGCCCTTAGGTGCTTGACCAATACCGAAGATACCAACAATAGTATCTAGCTTGTCTGCCATCGCGACAGCGGATGAGATACCAGTGCTTGGTAGGTCATCGCCTGCAAAACGAGGCATGTATTGTTCGTATAGTGCTAGCGCTACTTGCTCATCTTCACCGTCGTGCGTGGCATAATGCATCCCCATCACACCTTGAGTATCAGTAAATTCAAATACCATAGATGTCATTAGGTCACATTTAGCCAATAGGCCTGCACGCTTAGACTTTTCAACATCAGCATCGATTTGCTCAGCGATGTAGCCAGCAAGCTCAGTGATGCGATCTGTCTTGTCTTTGATAGTACCAAGCTGCTTCTGGAAGATAGCTTGCTCTAGTTCAGGTAGACGGTCGATAAGCGGGCGCTTGCGATCTGTATTAAAGAAGAACTCGGCATCGGCTAGGCGAGGACGCACAACCTTCTCGTTACCTTCGATAACGTAGCGAGGCTCTTTCGATTCGATATTAGAAACGAAGATGAAGTTTGGTAGTAGCTTCTTGTTCTCGTCATAAACTGGGAAGTATTTTTGGTCACCCTTCATGGTGTAAACCAACGCTTCAGAAGGTACTTTTAGGAATTCTTCTTCAAACTTCGCAGTGAGTACTACTGGCCATTCAACCAGGGACGTCACTTCTTCTACTAAGTCATCTTCGAGATCAGCTACACCGCCAACCGCTGCCGCTGCTTTTTGAGAGTCCGCTAGGATGATGGCTTTACGTGCGTCATAATCAGCCATCACTTTACCGCGTTCTTCGAGGATCGCTGGGTATTGCTCTGCTGATTCGATAGTGAACTCTTGCTCACCCATAAAGCGGTGACCACGGATAGTTCGATCAGACGCTACGCCTAGGATTTCGCCTTCTATAAGGTCAGAACCCATTAGCATCGTCAGCGTTTTAACTGGGCGGATAAATTGAGTGGTTTTATCACCCCAACGCATTGGCTTAGCGATAGGTAGATTAGCGAGTGCTTTGGCTGCAAGTTCAACGATGATCTCAGACGTTGCCTGACCTTTCACCTCTTGTTTGAATAGCAGCCATTCACCTTTGTCAGTCACTAGACGTTCTGCTTGGTCAACAGTAATACCGTTACCACGAGCCCAGCCTTGTGCTGCTTTAGTTGCATTGCCATCAGCATCAAATGCTACCGATACTGCTGGGCCGCGCTTTTCAACCACTTTGTCAGCTTGACCTTCAGCCAGCGCTGAAACCTTAAGTGCTAAGCGACGAGGTGCGGCATACCACTTCACACCTTCGTGTGCTAGGTCTGCATCTTTAAGTTCAGACTCAAAGTTTGCTGCAAATGCTTCAGCAAGAGTGCGAAGTTGTGTTGGTGGTAGCTCTTCAGTACCTAGTTCAATTAGAAATTCTTTTGCCATGTTTACTGTCTCCTCGCCTTATTTCTTACACATTGGGAAGCCAAGTGCTTCACGTGATGCGTAGTATGCTTCTGCTACTGACTTAGTCAGGTTGCGGATGCGAAGAATGTAACGTTGGCGCTCTGTTACAGAGATAGCTTTGCGAGCATCAAGCAAGTTGAACGCGTGAGCGGCTTTTAGAATGCGCTCGTAAGCTGGAAGAGGAAGAGGTTTCTCTAGTTCCAGTAGCTCTTTAGTTTCTTTCTCACATTGATCGAAATATGAGAATAGGAAGTCTACGTCAGCGTGCTCGAAGTTGTATGTAGATTGCTCAACTTCGTTTTGGTGGAAGATATCACCATAAGTCACTTTGCTTCCGTCTGGTGCAATGTTCCAAACTAGGTCGTAAACAGAGTCTACTTCTTGGATATACATAGCAAGGCGCTCGATACCATAAGTGATCTCGCCGGTTACTGGCTTACACTCAAGACCACCCACTTGCTGGAAGTAAGTAAACTGAGTGACTTCCATACCGTTTAGCCATACTTCCCAACCAAGACCCCAAGCACCGAGTGTCGGGTTTTCCCAGTTGTCTTCTACGAAGCGAATGTCATGCACTAGTGGGTCGATACCAAGTACTTCTAGTGAGCCTAGATATAACTCCTGAATGTTGTCTGGAGATGGCTTTAGCGCTACCTGAAATTGATAGTAGTGCTGTAGTCGGTTCGGGTTTTCACCATAGCGGCCGTCAGTCGGACGACGAGATGGTTGGACATAAGCTGTCGACATTGGCTCAGGGCCAAGTGCGCGCAAACATGTCATTGGGTGAGAGGTGCCCGCACCTACTTCCATATCTAGAGGTTGTACAATGGTACAGCCATTTTGTGCCCAATAATCCTGCAGCGCGAGGATCATTCCCTGGAAGGTTTTGATATCGTATTTTTGCATAGTCAATTCGCGCGATTCTTTATCTGAAAAAGGTAAAAATAACGATCAAGTATACCCAGTAATTCCTTGGGGGAGTAGGGGTAAAAGTGGTTAATTAATCGTCATTATGCGAAAAAAGGTCAGTTTTTTGCATTTCTCGCTCAACTGCGGCTTAAGGGACAGTGTTATTGTTGAATTTGATGGTTAGTGTGATTACAATACCGCCATCTTTGGGGAGTAGCTTATTCGGACTCTAGCAAGAGTCAGAATTCGTTCGTCAACATAATTGGTGCAAAATCACCATGGCGTTCGAGACTTGTGCCAACAAGTTTAGCAAGACCTTAGATAAACATCGTGAACCGGGGTGGGGTGCGAGGTTTATCTATAGGTTAAAAACTATAATCCCTGCCCCTTAGAGCATGTCGTGAGCGTTTTAGCTATTTCAATTACTACTGTCGCCTTAGCTGAGATTGGGGATAAAACCCAACTTCTCTCATTGCTGTTAGCCAGTCGTTACCGTAAACCTATTCCCATTATTGCAGCCATTTTTCTGGCAACGATAGCCAACCATGCACTTGCTGCTTGGTTAGGAGTTGTCGTCGCCGATTACCTTTCGCCTCAAGTTCTGAAGTGGGTTGTTGTCGTAAGTTTTGTAGCCATGGCCGGATGGGTACTGATTCCCGATAAACTGGATGAAGAGGAAAGTATCTCCAACAAAGGACCATTTGTGGCCAGTTTCATTGCGTTTTTTATCGCAGAGATTGGTGACAAAACTCAAATTGCGACATCAATATTAGGGGCGCAGTATGCCGATGCTTTAATGCTGGTGGTTCTAGGAACCACTATTGGTATGTTGTTGGCGAATGTTCCGGTAGTACTGATAGGAAAGTTGTCAGCGGATAAATTGCCATTAGATTGGATTCGCCGGGTTACCGCCATTCTGTTTGTATTATTAGCAATTGGTGCGGCTATTTTTTAATAACAATATCAACTAGCTAACTGTGATTTATCCAAGATCAAACTCTGGCACGAATCTAGTGAATTTCGTGATGAGTGACATATTAGTGTCACAATTGTCATGCTACTTTAATCATGTGGATCCTAGCGAGAGGGCAATACTATGCTTACACGTTACACAGGAATGACCGCGAAAAGTCAGAGTTCTTTATTTACGTTCGGTTTTGTTTTAACGGTTCTTGGAATGGTGCTCACCGACATGTGGACACCTATGGTTGTCGGTGCCATTGTGATGGCTGGACTCTCTGTAGAGTCGTGGATTAGGGTGCAACACCTCATTCCCATGCACAATGAAATACGTGCGATGCAAAAGCAGATTAAGCAGTTGCAATCGGAAGTCCGAACGCTTGAATATGATGAATAGTAAAAAGGCTGCATGATGCAGCCTTTTTTGATTCTTTAGAGACCTTTCTTGATTAAGTAAAGGTAAGGTATAGATTCTGTCTGCGAGCCAAGTAATTGGTGATCCATAAAACGACAAAAGCTTGGGATGTCTCTCGTAGTAGAAGGATCGTCAGCTTTCACTAACAACACTTCTCCTTGTTCCATTTTACGAATTGTCTTCCTGACCATCATCACTGGCTCTGGACAGCGCAAGCCTTCTGCTTCTAATGTTTGCGTTGCTAGGTCTGTATTGATTGTCATGGTGTGCTCTGATCTATAAAAAACAGCTCAAATTCTACTTATGAAGAAAAAATATGCAATAACTCTTGGCAAATGGATTTTTTTGTTTTAACTTTATTTAACAAGTTGGTAACAAAGAAGCAAAGGAGTAGCTATGTTAACCGCTTTAGATAGATTGACGATTTATTCAGTGCTTTGCTTTATTGCGTTCTGTGCCCTGGTATTAAAGACTTCAGCAGAGCCGAGCTTTGTTCCTTTAATTGGATTAAGCGCCTCAATCCTAGGGATTTGGATTGAGATGAGACGCTGGCAAGATGTTTCAGAAGAACAAGAAAGTTAACATTTTATAAACATCTGGCTAATTTAGATTTCCAACACTATACGACATTCCGACACTATCCCCATTTTCTTGGGCTTCCCCGCTGTCAAAGGCGGGATTTTTTTTATCTGGCGCTAGGTAAAGATATTCGGGCTCGGTGTACACTATAAAAGAACCCGTTAGGAAGTGTTTATGGAACTCGAAGAAATCTATCGTCGTGACTTGAATTTGTTGGTTGCGTTAAAAGTGTTGGTCGAAGAAGGCAGTGTTAGTCAAGCAGCTGTGCGCTTGAACCTTAGCCAGTCAGCGACCAGTCGTGTTTTAGGTCGGCTCAGAGATTTACTGGGCGATCCTCTGTTTACCCGTCAAGGGCAACGGATCATTCCTACCAGTAAAGCATTGGAGATCTGCAAACAAATTGATGCGCCGTTAGAATCATTCCGCCAACTGTTAACACCGAGTGAGTTCAATCCATATTACTGCAATGAGCGTTTTCTTATCGCTACTACTGACTACGCTATGCAGACCATACTTCCTTATGCCTTACCTATGGTGTATCAGCAGGCGCCTAACATTTCGCTAGAGTTTGCCCCACTGCAACACGAGAGCCTTTTTAAGCAGCTGAGTACCGATAAGGTAGATATGGCTATCTGTCGACCATCAGGTTCTGTCTCACCTTTGCATCAAGATATATTAGGGCCTGTAGGGGTTTCATGTTTAGTGTCTAAACAGCATCCTCTTGCGGAAAAGCCACTATTACTCGAAGACTATATTAATGCGCCACACGCCATGATTGCGATAAGCGATGGCGTAAAATCATTACTTGATGCTGCATTGGTTAATCAGAATCCAAGAAGAATGGTGTTACGGGCTTATCACCTTGAAGCGGCATTGGCGATTGTTGATTCCATGCCTCTTATTATTACCGTTCCTGCCGATTTAGCGTATTTGGTTGCAGAGCGATATGACTTAGTAATTAAGCCATTGCCATTTACGTTCACACCATTTGATTATTCGTTGATTTGGCACTCACGCTGCGATACTTCTGAGTCCCAGCAATGGTTGCGCAAAGTGTTGAAACAAGAATGTGGCAAATTGATTACTAAAAGAATCGAAGATGTAGGGTTAGGCTAGCAGTCGGTTGAATTGATACCTTCATTTCCTTGTATTCACTAATCTTTATCCTAGTTTGACTTAAAAACAACAAAGGAATGAGCAATGAATATTAAAAGGATTATCGTCGGGCTAGCTGCTATAAGCCTTACTCATACTGCTCTCGCCAATAACATTATGGAGGCGTGTATCGACTGCCATGGTTCTGATGGTGTTGGTAGAGAAAACACCATCCCTAACCTTCGAGGGCAGCCTAAAACCTACTTAGAGGCTCAAGTCCTTGCGTTTAAATCTGGTCATCGAACTAGCAGCTTTATGGAACCTATCGTTCACGACGTTGCAGATGATCAGCTGGTACTCGCTGCTGATTTCTATGCCTCCATTCCCGTTGATACTCCTGAAACCTTGCAATGGCGAGGTGATAAGTGGCCTGCTGATATGCCATTGGGTGAACGAATCGCATACAGTGGTAAATGGAATAGCAATGTACCAGCTTGTGTCAGTTGCCACGGACCTAATGGGGTGGGGGTTGCACCAAGTTTTCCTATGCTTATGGGGCAAAATAAAGACTATTTAATCAATCAACTCAACGCTTGGAAAAATGATCAACGCCCTCCGGGTTTGTTAGGGACGATGGTAACTATTTCTAAAGCACTCAGTGAAGAAGAAATCGAAGCTGTTGCGGAATACTTCTCATCGCAAGGAGGTTCTTTATGAAAACTCACTATCTAATCGCTTTGCTTGCTGGTTTTACTTTCGTTGCCTTTGCTGATCAATATAAAGAGCTTCACCCCATAGAGCCTGGTAGAACGTTGAACGAAGGTGAAACCCTTCATCAAGTATCTCATTGGGATAACTTACCAAAGGGTGAATTGGGGGAGTCGATAAAGCGTGGATATTCATTGTTTATGAATACCCAGCAATTGAAACCGACGGGAAGAGTGAATAATGGTATGAACTGCACCAATTGCCATCTTGGAGGGGGGAGTGTAGCCAATGCGGCACCTATGTGGGCTGCGTTTGTGTCTTACCCTGCCTATCGTTCTAAAAATAAACGAGTAAATACGTTTGAAGATCGATTGCAAGGTTGTTTTCTTTATTCTATGAACGCAAAAGATGGTCAACCCCCAGAGGTATTAAGTCAGGAAATATTGGACCTTAATGCTTACTCTTATTGGTTGTCGTTTGGGGTCTCTGTTGATAACAAGTTGCCTGGAAGAGGATTTGGAAAACTAGAGAAACCTGTGAAGGTACCTAGTTACAAGCGTGGTGAAAAAGCTTATCAAAAAGAATGTTCTGTATGCCATGGTGAAAACGGACAAGGACGACAGGTGGGTGGACGTTATGTCTTTCCTGCACTTTGGGGGCCGGATAGTTTTAACTGGGGAGCAGGAATGCATCGAGTAAATACTGCTGCTACGTTCATAAAACACAACATGCCTTTGGGGCAAGGTGGAACATTAACAGATCAGCAAGCTTGGGATATCGCGTTGTTTATGGACAGCCATGAACGACCACAGGATCCACGCTTTGATGGTGATATTAAGTCGACGAAAGAAGCTTTTCATAATCATAATGGAGAGTACGGTAATCCAAGCCCTGCTAATGATAAGCAAATACTCGGTACTAATGCGTATTAAATACAAAAGGCTCTCATCATGAGAGCCTTTTCAATAATATATGTTAGCTAAGATTAGATCTTAATTGTCACACGGCCAGTGATAGCGCCATTAGTGATATCTTCTGCTGCTTGAATCGCTTCTTCCAACGCCACTGTTTTATTCGCTTGTGCGTAGTATGATTCTGGAAGTAAAGTTGCCAATTGTTCCCATGCTTTGATACGTTTCTCGCGAGGGCACATTACTGAGTCAATACCCTGTAGGCGGACATTACGTAGAATGAATGGCATAACGGTTGTTGGCAAATCAAAACCACCTGCCAGACCACATGCTGCGACCACACCGTTATAGTTCATTTGAGCCAATACTTTCGCGAGAAGTTTGCTACCTACAGTGTCAACCGCTGCAGCCCAAACTTGACGCTCAAGTGGCTTAGCTGGTTCTTCAAGTTCACTACGTTCAACAATACGAGAAGCGCCAAGAGAAGTGAGTAATTCACCATTTTCTGAAGCACGGCCTGTGACTGCTGCGACTTTGTAGCCGAGTTGGTTTAGTAGCGTTACTGATACACTACCGACACCACCACTTGCGCCGGTTACCAGTACTTCACCATCTTCTGGTTTGATGCCAGCATCAACAATCGCTTGCACGCAAAGCATAGCCGTGAAGCCAGCAGTACCGATAGCCATGACCTTTTCTGCATCTAGGCCAGCAGGCATTGGCACCAACCAATCACCGTTTAGACTTGCTTTCTCTGCCATGCCACCCCAGTGATTCTCACCGACCCCCCAGCCAGTGAGAACCACTTCGTCGCCTTCCTTATAACGAGGGTCATCAGATTGAGACACTACGCCAGAAAGATCTATACCCGGTACCATTGGGAAATTGCGAATAATTTTGCCTTTACCTGTAATCGCCAACCCATCTTTGTAGTTCAAAGATGAATATTTTACATCTATTTTTACATTACCTTCTGGAAGCTGAGACTCATCTACTTGAGAAATAGTAGCGATTGTTTTTTTATCTTCTTGGTTAAGTAACAGTGCTTTGAACATGGTTGTCTCCAATGAGTTGACGTGTTATCTGCTGCAAAGTGTAGGCGACAAATAGGTAAAAAAAAAATGAAACTTGAACATTTGATGTATGCATTTTATGCATAAATAAAAACAGCTCCGCAAGCGGAGCTGTTTTTACATTCAGATGGGGTTATGGACGTTCGAATATGGTTGCAATGCCTTGACCCAAACCAATACACATGGTCGCTAGACCGATCTTGGCATCTTTGCTTTCCATAATATTGATAAGCGTGGTGGAAATACGAGAGCCTGAGCAGCCCAATGGGTGTCCAAGCGCGATAGCACCACCGTTAAGGTTTACTTTTTCGTCAACCACATCTAATAGACCCAGATCCTTCGCACATGGCAGTGATTGAGCAGCAAATGCTTCATTAAGTTCAACAATATCAATATCATCCATCGTCAAACCTGCACGCTTCAGTGCTTTTTGAGTCGCAGGTACTGGACCATAACCCATAATAGAAGGATCGCAACCAGCAATGGCCATTGAGCGGATTTTTGCACGAATAGGTAAACCTAGCTCGTTAGCTTTATCTTCACTCATTATCAACATGGCAGAAGCACCATCAGATAGCGCAGATGACGTGCCGGCGGTGACAGTGCCGTTGGCAGGGTCAAATACAGGACGTAGCTTAGATAGACCTTCCACGTTAGTTTCCGGACGAATAACTTCATCGTAATCTAAAGTGAAGAGAGAGCCATCTTCTGCGTGACCTTCTGTTGGTAGAATTTCGTTTTTGAAGCGTCCTTCTAGGGTTGCGGCTTGTGCACGTTGGTGACTGCGGGCAGCAAACTCATCTTGTTGTTCGCGGCTAATTCCATGGAGTTTACCTAGCATCTCAGCTGTTAAACCCATCATGCCTGCTGCTTTGGCAACGTTCTTTGACAACTGTGGATGAAAGTCAACGCCATGAGTCATTGGGACATGACCCATGTGTTCTACACCACCGATAAGACAGATTTCCGCATCGCCTACCATGATAGAGCGTGCCGCGTCATGCAGAGCTTGCATTGATGAACCACACAAACGGTTAACGGTAACCGCACCAATTTCAATAGGTAAACCCGCGAGCAATGCTGCATTACGTGCCACGTTAAAGCCTTGCTCTAATGTTTGCTGCACACAGCCCCAATAGATATCTTCAATTTCTTCAGGTTTGACTTGTGGGTTGCGAGCCAAAATTCCTTTCATAAGATGCGCTGATAGATCTTCAGCACGTTGATGTCTAAATGCACCACCTTTGGAACGACCCATCGGTGTGCGAAGACAATCAACAACGACAACATTTTTCATTTTGATATTCCTCTTCCAATGGGTAATTACAGTGAGCCAGTTTGCTGCAGTTCATAGAAGCGCTTACCAGAGCTTGCCATGTCTACTAGCGACTGAGGGACTTTGTACATTGCACCCAATGACTCATATTGTTTCGCCATTGCTACGTAGTTATCGATACCAATGCTATCTAGGTAACGGAATACACCACCGCGGAATGGAGGGAAGCCCAATCCATATACTAGAGCCATGTCGGCTTCTTGTGGTGTTGCAATGATGCCCTCTTCAAGACACAGTGCTACTTCGTTGATCATTGGAATCATCATACGTTGAATGATGGTGTCGTCGTCGAACGCTTGGCTTGGTTTGCAAACCGGTTCTAGTAAGCTAGTGATGTCTTCACTTGGTGCTTTCTTCGGTCGACCACGCTTGTCTGTAGTGTACGCGTAGAAGCCAGAGCCATTCTTCTGACCGTAGCGAGTGTTACTAAAGAGAACATCGATTGCATCGCGCTCTTCTTTCGCCATACGCTCAGGGAAACCTTCCGCCATGACAGCTTGAGCGTGGTGAGCGGTATCGATACCAACAACATCGAGAAGATAAGCAGGCCCCATAGGCCAACCAAACTTGCGCTCCATGACTTTATCAATCTGAATAAAGTCAGCACCATCACTTAATAGCTGACTAAAGCCGCCAAAGTAAGGGAAGAGTACGCGGTTAACAAAGAACCCTGGGCAATCATTAACGACGATTGGCGATTTACCCATTTTTGCTGCGTAAGCCACAACACGATTAATGGTTTCTTCTGACGTGTGCTCACCACGGATGATTTCGACCAATGGCATACGGTGCACTGGATTAAAGAAGTGCATACCACAGAAGTTTTCTGGGCGCTTGAGTGACTTCGCAAGTAAATTAATAGGAATGGTCGACGTATTCGATGCAATGACAGTATTCTCACCGACCAATCCTTCGACTTCGCTCAATACCGACGCCTTGATCTTTGGATTCTCAACGACAGCCTCGACGATCACATCGCTCTGTTCGATGCCAGCGTAATGAAGGCTTGGAGTGATAGCTGCCAATACGCCAGCCATCTTAAAGCCATCAATACGACCACGTTGCAAGCGTTTGTTCAGCAGTTTGGATGCTTCAGTCATGCCAAGCTCTAAAGAAGCCTGAGCAATATCTTTCATGATTACGGGTACGCCTTTAAGCGCAGACTGATAAGCAATACCGCCACCCATGATGCCAGCACCTAGCACGGCAGCACGTTCGGTGTCTTTACCTGACTTCGCGGCTTTCTTAGCAAGACCTTTAATGTATTGGTCGTTAAGGAAGATACCAACTAGTGCATTGGCTACATCAGAGCCAGCTAGTTGAATAAAGTAATTTGCTTCAATATCAAGAGCCTGATCTCGGCCAGAGCGAGCTGCTTCTTCAATGGCTTTTACTGCAGCCATTGGTGCTGGATAATGTGGGCCTGCTTTTTGAGCAACAAGACCTTTAGCCATAGTGAAGCTCATCATCGCTTCAAGCTTGCTCAGTGTCAGTGGAGACACTTTCGCTTGGCGGCGTGCTTTCCAATCGATTTTCTCATTGATGGCTAATTGAATCGTGTTAAGTGCAGATTCATACAGTGCATCGGTTTCGACGATTGCGTCGAGTAAACCAAGCTTTAACGCTTCACCTGAGCGACATGCTTTACCTTGTGTGATGATTTCCATTGCGCTATCGGCACCAATGAGGCGTGGTAGACGCACAGTGCCGCCAAAGCCAGGCATAATGCCAAGTTTTGTCTCTGGAAGGCCGATGCTGGTGGTTTTGTCACCAATTCTAAAATCTGTTGCTAATACACACTCACAACCGCCACCAAGCGTGTGACCTTTTAGGGCTGAAAGTGTCGGAACGGGTAGATCTTCTAACTTGTTGAAGATGCTATTTGCAAAACCAAGCCACTCTTTGAGTTCTGCTTTTGGTTTGGCAAACAATCCCAAGAATTCCGTGATATCGGCGCCAACGATAAATGCGCTTTTATCTGTAGTGAGGATTAGACCCTTTAAATCATTCCATGCTGCAAGAGCATCAAGTGCTTTGTCTAGGGCTTCAAGAGTAGCCAGATCAAGTTTATTGACCGACTGGGGAGAGCTAAAACACAGTTCGGCGATGCCGTTGTGTACTTCCTTTACCTGTAGGGTTTCAGATTGGTAAATCATTGTCATTCTCCGTGACAGACAATCCGTGATTGTGCGAAAGCGGTAGTTATTGTTTTTGCTTCTGGTTAGACCAGTTGTCTAATATTGAACCGCATTGAATTTAATTTCAATACATTTTTTAAACAACTGTTTAACATTATGACCGTGGTCCAATCTTGGAGTCAATCCTATTCACCCGTGATAGAATACCCTTTTTAGGCTACAGATCTCATAAATCCTAATGAACTCAACTGCATACTTGATACCAGAGCACTCTGTGATTTTTGAAGAAGAAATCAAAAAGAGTGTCTTCATCACACAAATTGCCCATACACCAAGTATCGAAAGTGCCAAAGCGTTTATCGATGATGTGAAGAAAGAACACAGTAGTGCCAGACATAACTGTTGGGGCTTTGTAGCCGGTCGTCCAGAAAATTCAATGATGTGGGGCTTTAGTGATGATGGTGAACCATCTGGCACAGCAGGAAAGCCTATTTTGGCACAGTTAAGCGGTTCCGGGATTGGAGAATTGGCGGCTGTTGTTACCCGTTATTCTGGTGGAATCAAGCTAGGAACAGGCGGATTAGTGAAAGCTTATGGTGGAGGAGTTCAACAAGCACTTAAGCTAATTCAAACAATAGAAAAAAAAATCACCACACAATTACGACTAGAGTTAGACTATGCATTTGTAGCCACGGCTCAGTCTGAACTTAGTAAGTGTTCTGCAGTAGAAGTGGAATCTCACTATAGCGATAAGGTTATTCTTATTGTAGAAGTTGAGGTGAATAAGGTTGATGCACTCACGCAAAGCATAATTAATAAAAGTGGAGCCAAGGCAATGGTTTCTCCAGTAGAACACAACTAGGACGTAACGAAGCGTAGCTTCATTCAACATATATGCAATTTCGATCCATAATCCGCATTGTCGGGCTTCTTTTAGCGCTGTTCAGTGTGTCAATGCTTGCGCCAGCTCTTGTCGCGCTCATCTATCGTGATGGTGCGGGTGTACCTTTTGTTACGACCTTTTTTGTCTTATTAGTTTGTGGTGGCTTTTTCTGGTTTCCCAACCGACGCCACAAACACGAGCTCAAAGCTCGTGATGGCTTCCTTATTGTGGTTTTGTTTTGGACAGTAATCGGCAGCGCCGGCGCCTTACCGTTCCTTATATCCGATTTCCCTAATGTATCGATAACCGATGCATTCTTTGAATCATTCTCCGCCTTAACCACTACCGGTGCGACGGTTATTGTTGGTTTAGATGAGCTACCTAAAGCGATATTGTTTTATCGTCAATTACTCCAGTGGTTTGGGGGCATGGGGATTATTGTACTCGCCGTCGCTATTTTACCGGTGCTAGGCATTGGTGGTATGCAGTTATATCGGGCCGAAATCCCTGGTCCGGTGAAAGACAGCAAAATGACGCCTCGAATTGCTGAGACAGCAAAGGCGCTTTGGTACATCTACTTAAGCTTGACTATCGCTTGTGCAGCGGCATTTTGGGTAGCAGGTATGACACCGTTTGATGCGATAGCCCATAGTTTCTCAACCATTGCGATTGGTGGTTTCTCCACTCATGATGCGAGCATGGGCTACTTTGATAGTCATGCTATTAATATGATTACCGTGGTATTCCTGCTTATATCGGCCTGTAATTACTCTTTGCACTTTGCTGCATTTGCTTCAGGTGGCGTACATCCGAAGTATTATTGGAAAGATCCCGAGTTTAGAGCCTTCATCTTTATACAGGTGGTGTTATTCCTGATCTGCTTCCTTATTTTATTGAAGCATCACTCCTATAACTCGGTATACGATGCGTTTGATCAGGCACTGTTCCAGTCAGTATCTATTTCGACGACGGCGGGCTTTACCACTACTGGATTCTCGGAATGGCCATTGTTTTTACCCGTGTTGCTACTGTTCTCTTCTTTTATTGGTGGATGTGCAGGCTCAACGGGTGGTGGTATGAAGGTAATTCGTATTTTATTACTTACTCTGCAAGGTGCTCGTGAGATGAAACGTCTTGTACACCCAAGAGCGGTATATACCATCAAAGTGGGTGGGACAGCACTGTCTCAGCGTGTAGTAGACGCCGTATGGGGATTTTTCTCGGCTTACGCACTGGTGTTTGTGGTCTGTATGTTAGCGTTAATTGCTACTGGTATGGATGAGCTTAGTGCGTTCTCCGCAGTTGCGGCTACGTTGAACAACCTCGGTCCAGGTCTTGGAGAAGTAGCTGTCCACTTTGGTGAAGTCAATGATAGCGCTAAGTGGGTGCTCATCGTTTCGATGCTATTTGGCCGACTTGAAGTGTTTACCCTTCTTATTCTATTAACTCCTGCATTTTGGCGTAGTTAACCAGCCTGCTTATTAAGGTAAAGGAAACATCGTGGAAAAAGTTCTCTATCTCTATTCTTCTCGTGAAGGACAAACGACAAAAATCATTACGCGTATTGCTGAGCAATTAGGTGATGATGCCGCCACTATCGTCAATCTACACCAAGACATGAACATTAATCTTGATGAGTTCGATAAAGTGCTTATCGGGGCATCAATCCGATATGGTCATTTAAATAAGAAACTCTATCAGTTTTTAAATGCCAACAGTGCAAAGTTAGCGTCAATGAAAGCCGCATTCTTTTGCGTCAATCTGACCGCAAGAAAAGAAGAACAAGGAAAAGATACGCCGGAAGGCAGTGCTTATATAAAGACGTTCTTGAAAAAGTCACCTTGGCAACCGGAGTTAATAGGTGTGTTTGCCGGCGCATTGTATTACCCACGTTATAATCCTTTTGACCGCTTTATGATTAAACTGATTATGACGATGACCGGCGGAGAAACAGATACTTCAAAGGAAGTGGAATACACTAACTGGGATAAAGTCAGCTTGTTTGCGGATAAATTTGCTCAGCTATAATAAGAAAATGTCGATTTTTGCGTCGTTTTGAGCTGTTTTTAATCGAACGATAAAAAAATGCGAAAAACTTCAAAAAAAGGGTTGCCAAGAAGATTTCGATCTCTATAATGCCCCCTCGCTGACACGGGAACGCAGACGAAAGTTCGCACCCAGTCAGAAGGCCTCAAGCTTCTAAGAAGCTTAGCAAAATAAGTTGAAAAAAGTGGTTGACACGACAACTTATCTCGCTAAAATGGCCGTCCGTTTTGAGCAAAGCTCAAAACAAGCTCTTTAACAATATAAACCTATCAATCTGTGTGGGCACTCGTTGATGATAATCAAATTAGATACTTCGGTATCAAATTAGGTTTCAATGAAACGAAGTGACCATTGAATCGAAAGATTCAGCACAGTCAATTCAAACATTACTTATGTAATGTTCAGTATTCATTGAGCCGAACAAAATCTTAAATTGAAGAGTTTGATCATGGCTCAGATTGAACGCTGGCGGCAGGCCTAACACATGCAAGTCGAGCGGAAACGAGTTAACTGACCCTTCGGGTGACGTTAACGGCGTCGAGCGGCGGACGGGTGAGTAATGCCTGGGAAATTGCCCTGATGTGGGGGATAACCATTGGAAACGATGGCTAATACCGCATAATGCCTTCGGGCCAAAGAGGGGGACCTTCGGGCCTCTCGCGTCAGGATATGCCCAGGTGGGATTAGCTAGTTGGTGAGGTAATGGCTCACCAAGGCGACGATCCCTAGCTGGTCTGAGAGGATGATCAGCCACACTGGAACTGAGACACGGTCCAGACTCCTACGGGAGGCAGCAGTGGGGAATATTGCACAATGGGCGCAAGCCTGATGCAGCCATGCCGCGTGTGTGAAGAAGGCCTTCGGGTTGTAAAGCACTTTCAGCAGTGAGGAAGGCGGGTACGTTAATAGCGTGCTCGTTTGACGTTAGCTGCAGAAGAAGCACCGGCTAACTCCGTGCCAGCAGCCGCGGTAATACGGAGGGTGCGAGCGTTAATCGGAATTACTGGGCGTAAAGCGCATGCAGGTGGTTCGTTAAGTCAGATGTGAAAGCCCGGGGCTCAACCTCGGAACTGCATTTGAAACTGGCGGACTAGAGTACTGTAGAGGGGGGTAGAATTTCAGGTGTAGCGGTGAAATGCGTAGAGATCTGAAGGAATACCGGTGGCGAAGGCGGCCCCCTGGACAGATACTGACACTCAGATGCGAAAGCGTGGGGAGCAAACAGGATTAGATACCCTGGTAGTCCACGCCGTAAACGATGTCTACTTGGAGGTTGTGGCCTTGAGCCGTGGCTTTCGGAGCTAACGCGTTAAGTAGACCGCCTGGGGAGTACGGTCGCAAGATTAAAACTCAAATGAATTGACGGGGGCCCGCACAAGCGGTGGAGCATGTGGTTTAATTCGATGCAACGCGAAGAACCTTACCTACTCTTGACATCCAGAGAAGCCAGCGGAGACGCAGGTGTGCCTTCGGGAGCTCTGAGACAGGTGCTGCATGGCTGTCGTCAGCTCGTGTTGTGAAATGTTGGGTTAAGTCCCGCAACGAGCGCAACCCTTATCCTTGTTTGCCAGCGAGTAATGTCGGGAACTCCAGGGAGACTGCCGGTGATAAACCGGAGGAAGGTGGGGACGACGTCAAGTCATCATGGCCCTTACGAGTAGGGCTACACACGTGCTACAATGGCGCATACAGAGGGCAGCCAACTTGCGAAAGTGAGCGAATCCCAAAAAGTGCGTCGTAGTCCGGATTGGAGTCTGCAACTCGACTCCATGAAGTCGGAATCGCTAGTAATCGTAGATCAGAATGCTACGGTGAATACGTTCCCGGGCCTTGTACACACCGCCCGTCACACCATGGGAGTGGGCTGCAAAAGAAGTGGGTAGTTTAACCTTCGGGAGGACGCTCACCACTTTGTGGTTCATGACTGGGGTGAAGTCGTAACAAGGTAGCCCTAGGGGAACCTGGGGCTGGATCACCTCCTTATACGAA
>NZ_JABXGK010000007.1:0-112103 GCF_013364395.1 Vibrio mediterranei
GGACCCACCTGACTCCATGCCGAACTCAGAAGTGAAACGCAATAGCGCCGATGGTAGTGTGGGGCTTCCCCATGTGAGAGTAGGACATCGCCAGGCTTTGAACAACATGTGTTTAAGGGACGTTTTAGATAGGACTTTAAATAGACCACTGCGGAGTGGTAGTTCAGTTGGTTAGAATACCGGCCTGTCACGCCGGGGGTCGCGGGGTCGAGTGGTGTTTAATTCGGTTAGAATAACGAACTGTCGCGTATTGGGTGGCTTGTTCGGAATCTAACCTCTTCACCTAAGATATTAAATAGCTCTGATTAAATACGAAGTTAGGGGTGTAGCTCCAATTGGCAGAGCAGCGGATTCCAAATCCGCGTGTTGGGAGTTCGAATCTCTCCACCCCTGCCATATTCAAAGGCTCTGACTTAGGTCGGAGCCTTTTTTGTTTTCGCTTTTTCAAAGCGATGTGTTGGGAGCTGGGTCGCCAGCCCGGTCAAATCTCTCCACCCCTGCCATATTTGAAGGCTCTGATTTAGGTCAGAGCCTTTTTCGTTTTTGATGATTATTAATGCTAAGGCTGGATATACACTTTCTCCGCCACTTTCCAGAAAGCTGAGAGCAATTGATTCTCTAGATTAGAGCGTTTACATACCACGCCAAGTTTGAATGGTTTAATAGGCTCTAGTTTTAGGCGTTGAATTTTATCTCGAACTGGGCTGTTTACGATAACCACTTCCGGAGCAATTCCAACGCCACATCCCAGTGCAACCATACTTACAATTGCCTCATGTCCTGATACTTGAGCGTATATATTGGGTTTAATGCGCATTTTTTTAAACCACGCATTTGCTCGCTCTCGTGCTGTTCCTGCTTCGGGGACAATGAATGGGATCTTGTTCCAATCAGGCAGCCCTTCGGCTAATTCCAAGCCAAAACTACTAACACCAACAGGGGCTATTACAGAGAGTGGTATGTCACTGATCGGCTCAAACTCTAATCGAGCAGGTAACAGCTCTGGTAATGCTGAGATGGCTATATCGGTTTCATCGCTGAGGACTTTATCTATAGCTTGTGCAGGATCGCCAGTAGAGAGTTCGAACTCTATATAAGGGTAAAGCAATCTAAACTCGGCAAGTAACTCTGGGAGGTGGCTGTAGCTCGCGGTAACGGAACAAAACAGTCGAAGCTTACCTCTCAGCTCATTCTCTCCATGTTGGCTTTCTGATTGGAACTGCTGCCATTCACTAACGATATTTACAGCAATAGGGAGCAGTTTTTTTCCTGCTGGCGTGAGTTCGACAGAACGGTTGTCACGCAAGAACAAGTTTTGATGAGTATCTTGTTCAAGCTTTTGGATCTGTCTACTGAGGGCTGACGCACTGATATGCATTGCCGTTGCGGTTTTATTGAAGCTTTTACTCTCACACAAATGGATAAAAGCTTGGAGACTTTTAATATTCATAGTACTAAAGATATCTGTTGTTGCATTATTTGCAATGACAAATTGTGAATATATCACTTTAAGCAATTTCGACTCTGCATTAGTATGAACTCATTCGATGATAACCATCGACACTACGGACAGAATTCAACAGGAGAGCCCCACTATGGCTAACTATTTCAATACTCTTAACTTGCGTGAGCAATTGGACCAACTAGGTCGTTGTCGTTTTATGGATCGTTCTGAATTTGCTTCAGAAGCGGATTACCTAAAAGGTAAGAAAGTAGTCATTGTTGGTTGTGGTGCTCAAGGCCTAAACCAAGGCTTGAACATGCGTGATTCTGGCCTAGACGTGTCGTACGCACTTCGTCAGGCAGCAATCGATGAGCAGCGTCAATCGTTCAAAAACGCAAAAGACAACGGCTTCGTTGTTGGTAGCTACGAAGACCTAATCCCTCAAGCTGACCTAGTTGTTAACCTAACTCCAGACAAACAGCACACTAACGTGGTAGAAACGGTAATGCCGCTAATGAAAGAAGGCGCATCTCTAGGTTACTCTCACGGCTTCAACATCGTTGAAGAAGGTATGCAAATCCGTAAAGACCTAACGGTTGTAATGGTTGCACCTAAGTGTCCAGGTACTGAGGTTCGTGAAGAGTACAAGCGTGGCTTTGGTGTTCCGACTCTTATCGCTGTTCACCCAGAGAACGATCCTCAAGGCGATGGTCTTGAAATCGCTAAAGCATGGGCAGCAGCAACAGGCGGCCACCGTGCTGGTGTTCTAGAGTCTTCATTCGTTGCTGAAGTTAAATCTGACCTAATGGGTGAGCAAACTATTCTTTGTGGCATGCTACAAGCAGGTTCAATCGTATGTTACGAGAAAATGATTGCTGACGGTATCGACCCAAGCTACGCAGGTAAACTACTTCAGTTCGGTTGGGAAACTATCACTGAAGCACTGAAATTCGGTGGCATCACGCACATGATGGACCGTCTATCTAACCCTGCGAAAGTGAAAGCGTTTGACTTGTCTGAAGAGCTAAAAGACCTAATGCGTCCGCTTTACAACAAGCACATGGATGACATCATCCAAGGTGAGTTCTCAAGCACTATGATGGCTGACTGGGCAAATGATGACGTAAACCTATTAGGGTGGCGTGCAGAGACAGCTGAAACAGCATTCGAAAACTACCCTGCGTCTGATGTAGAAATCTCAGAGCAAGAGTACTTCGACAACGGTATCCTAATGGTGGCTATGGTTCGCGCAGGTGTTGAGCTAGCGTTTGAAGCAATGACGGCATCTGGCATCATTGATGAGTCTGCATACTACGAGTCTCTACATGAGCTACCACTAATTGCAAACACGATTGCACGTAAGCGTCTATACGAAATGAACGTAGTAATCTCAGATACAGCTGAGTACGGTAACTACCTATTCGCTAACGTAGCAACACCACTGCTTCGCGAGAAGTTCATGCCATCAGTAGGTACTGACGTAATCGGTAAAGGTCTAGGTGAGACATCTAATCAAGTCGATAACGGCAAACTAATCGAAGTAAACGATGTTATCCGCAATCACCCTGTAGAGTACATCGGTGAAGAGCTACGTGGTTACATGACAGACATGAAGCGTATCGCTGTAGGTGGCTAAGCCGACCAAATAAAAATCAGATAATAAAGTAAACACAACATAGCAAAGGGGGCTACCAATTGGTAAGCCCCCTTTTTTGTCTATGCAATTTGGCAATTTGCGAATACCGCAAAAAAAGCGATTACTTATCCGCTAGCTTTTGCTCTAGATCTGCTAGTTTTTGTTCCATCTCTGTCAGCTTTTGACGAGTGCGCAGTAGCACTTGAGTTTGCACATCAAACTCTTCACGGCTAACGACGTCAAGCTTATTCAATTGGCCTTGAATGACTTGGCGTACTTTCTGATCAACATCCGCACCAAGTTCTTTCACTGGTTGAGGCATTGAGTCGTGAATTTGCTTAGCAATCTGTTCAAGTTTCTTTGGATCAAACATGTCTGGTAACTCCTTAAGTGATACTTCTTATTCTATGTAATCCGATAAAGAAAGTCGTTATTTGAGCTAATAAAAAAGGCCACATTGTGGCCTTTTTCTAATTAGTCTTCACCTTAAGAGCGATTTTCTCGACAAGCTGCTGAAGCTGCGTCAACTCGAGCTATCTTCTCTAGGTCTTTGTCTTCAACAAAGACTGGTAGAGGTTTGTGCTTCTCTGCTAGGTAAGTATAAATTACCGGAAGAACAAACAGAGTAAACAGAGTACCAATAGCAAGACCCGCTACGATTACGATACCGATACTAAAGCGCTGAGCTGCACCAGCACCTGTGGCGTACATCAGTGGGATTAGACCTGCAATCATCGCCGCGGTTGTCATCAAGATAGGGCGAAGACGAACTTTCGCCGCTTCCATAACTGCTTCCATTCGGCTCTTCTTGTGGTTTAGCTGCTCTTCTTTTGCTACTTCACAGATAAGGATACCGTGCTTGGTGATAAGGCCGACCAAGGTAATTAGACCCACCTGTGAGTAGATGTTCATGGTGGCTGCACCCCATGCCAGAGCAATCAGAGCACCACATATCGCCAGTGGTACCGATACCATGATAACGAATGGGTCTTTGATGGACTCGAACTGGATAGCCAGTACCAAGAAGATAATCGCCAGAGCTAGACCAAACGTTGCGTAAAGCGCGCTTCCTTCAGTTACGTATTGACGAGCTTCACCCATATAATCATGGTTGTAGCCACTTGGTAGCTTGTTCTCTGCTGTTGATTCAAACCAAGCAATCGCATCACCCATTGCTACACCTGGAGCTGGAACAGCACCAACAGTGGCTGAGTTTAGCTGGTTGAAGTGAGGTAGAGAGCGAGGCTCTGCCACAACATCAATAGAGATTAAGCTGCCTAGCGGGATAGCTTGGCCATCATCAGAACGAACAAAGTACATGTTCATCGATTCTGGGTTTAGACGATATTTACGCTCAACCTGAGGGATAACCTCATAAGAACGACCATTGAGGTCGATACGGTTAACGTAACCATCTGCCATCATCGCACTCAGCGTGATACCAATATCTTGCATGGTTACGCCATAAGCGCCCGCCATATCTTTGTCGATATTGATTTTCATCGTCGCTGAATCGTAGTTCAGATCCAGTGTTGAATAAACAAACTGAGCATTCTTTTGTACGTCAGTCCAGATATCAGTTGCAATCGTAAACAAGCTTTCGAAGCTGTTAGGCGTGGTAATAACAAACTGAATCGGAAGGCCCGAACCTGCGCCTGGTAGCTCTGGCATCTGGAATGCTGTTACTGCCATACCAGGTACATCAGCCACAAGCCCACCTACTCGGTTAGCAACTTCTGCTTGGCTCGCTTCACGCTGGCTCCAAGGAACCATAGAAGCAATACCAAATGCTTGGTTTGAGTTAGGCACACCAGTGAACACCTGAGCGAACGCCACTTCTGGCTGATCAGTTAGGATTTTGTTTACGTCGTTCATGGTGTTTTGCAGGTAGTCTAAGTTTGCGTTAGACGGTCCTGTACCCATTAACATCACCACGCCTTTATCTTCCGATGGAGCCAGTTCACTTGGAATGAACTTAAACAGCATAGGTAGAGAAGCAAACACGATGACGGCAAACGCAATGATCACAGGACGGCGCTGCATTACCGCGCCAAGCATTTTTTCATAACGTGATGTCATGCCGTCTAGTACGTGATGTACTTTTTGCTCAAAGCGGTTTGGTGTCTCGTTGGCTTTAAGCAGCTTCGAACACATCATCGGTGATAGCGTTAATGCGATAATGCCTGATACAAATACCGACCCCGCCAACGTTAATGCGAACTCCTTAAATAACGAACCCGTGATACCACCCATTAACGCGATTGGCGCATATACGGCACCAAGCGTCAGCGTCATCGCAATAACTGGTACCGCAATTTCACGTGTACCAATAATGGCAGCGCGGAATGGGGATTCACCAAGCTTGATATGACGGTCAACGTTCTCAAGAACAACGATCGCATCATCTACTACCAGACCTATAGCCAGTACCATAGCCAGTAGTGTCATTAGGTTCCAAGAGAAACCAATCGCCTGCATTACCATTGCCACACCGATCAACGATAGCGGAATTGTCACGATAGGGATCAGTACTGCACGGAAAGAGCCTAAGAACAGAGTGATAACCACAAGTACGATAAGTGCTGCTTCAAGAATGGTCTTGATAACCTCTTGAATCGATTCGTTGATCGCAACCGTAGAGTCATACATCACGTTCATTTTGATGTTGCTAGGCAGGTTCTTCTCAAGTTGTGGAAGAAGCTGAAGTACATCTGCAGCAATGTTGATCGGGTTAGCACTAGGGGCCGCATTGATCGCAGCTACTACGGCTTCTTGACCATTAGCACTTGCTCGGTAAACGTCATGGCTCTTCTCTAACGTTACTTTAGCGATATCACCTAAGCGAATCACTTGTCCATCTTTAGAGCTCACTACAAGGTGTTTCAGCTCTTCAGTGTTTGAGACCTGAGTATCGGCACTGCCGTTGTACAGCACGAACTCACCCGTAGCCTGACCAGTTGCTGACTGGTAGTTGTTGGCATTGAGGACATTCATGATGTCAGAGGCTGTCATTTTAAGCGCGGCCATTTTTAGTGGATCTAGCCATACGCGAAGCGCGTATTTCATGCCACCATACATGTCGACCTTAGATACACCGTTTACGGTGAACAGCTGCGGGTTAATTACACGCTCTAGATAGTCGGTAATCTGGCTCGAAGCTAGCTCGTCACTGGTAAAGCCGATATAAAGTACCGCCGTTGTTGAGCCAGTAGACATAGTCACCGTTGGGTCTTCTGCTTCTTTAGGAAGCTGAGAACGAACAGAGTTGGTTTTAGCCAATATATCTGAAAGCGCCGCATTAGGGTCGGTATTTAGCTTCATGTTCACAGTGATGGTCGACTGACCAAGGACTGACTGTGACGTCATGTAGTCGATATTATCGGCCTGAGCAACGGCCTGCTCCAATGGCTGGGTAATAAAGCCCTGGATTAGGTCAGCACTCGCGCCGTAATAACTCGTGGTTACGGTAACCACGGTATTCGTCATTTCTGGGTATTCACGTACCTGCATTTTGAACACAGCTTGCAGACCAAGCAGTGCTATCAAAAAGCTGATCGATACCGCAAGAACAGGACGTTTTATGAAAACATCAGTAAAACGCATTTTGCCTCCAATTACAGCATCGGTGTCTCAGCCGGTGGTACTGTCGCATCGCTTTCTACCACTTTGACCTTGACGTCGTTACTTAGGCGAACTTGACCAGATGTAACGATGACATCATCTGCTTTCACGCCTTCTAGAATATGAGCGATATCGCCTGTGCGTTCACCCACTTTAACTACTTGCTGTTTAACGCGTTTCACACCATCAACATCTTCAACGACATAAACATTGTCACCGTATAGGGTGAATGTAATCGCCGTTTGTGGAAGGGTTACTTGGTTCTCAAGTTTAGGTAGGATGATATTTGCACGTGCAAACATACCGCTACGCAGCTTACCGTCGTTGTTTGGAATGTCCGCTTGAACTTGAATCAAACCACTTTGGATACTTACCGCAGGTTCAATCGCACTGATAGAGCCCTTAAACGCTTGGTTTGGATACGCATCAACGAAGATGTCTACATCTTGACCAATAGAAATACGAGAGAAGTCAGTTTGTGGAACCGTAAAGCGCAGTTTCATTAGGCTAGTATCTTCTAGGCGTACAATATGATCGCTTGGTTGAAGGTATTGACCCAAGAACACGTTACGAATACCAACAACACCACCAAATGGCGCTTTGATTTCACGACGGTCAATTTGAGCTTTCAAGCTTTCAATATCAGCAGATAGAGAGAAGTAACTAGCCTCCGCTTCATCATAAGATTCTTTTGAAATTGAACCTTTCTTATAAAGACCTTGGTAGCGCTTGTACTTTGCTTTTGCTGCAGGAAGGCGAGCTTCTGAGCTTTTAAGGTTGGCTTTCTCTACATCAGAATCAAGAGAAACAAGGAGTTGACCTTTTTCTACTTGAGAGCCTGACGCGAATGAGATATTGCTGATAACGCCACTGGTTTCAGAGGTTAACGTCACACCTTGGTTTGGTTCCACAAAACCAATAGCTTCGATAACCGGTACCCAATCAACAGGTTTCACGGTTGTTACGGTGACTGGAAACTCAGGCTCCGGGCGGTTTGCTAAATATTCAGCGATTTTCTGTTGCTTAAACAGATTGAAACCTATCACGCTGCCAAATAGCAGAACGGCGATAAGTAGCATGAAAAATGTCCACTTTTTCATTCTAACGAGAACTCCACATTAGTGTTTTATTATTGCATCCCAACTGGCTTCGATAGCTGCATCTAGCGCATCGTCATCCAGTTGATATAGACCCAGAGCATGCTTACGTGCAAGCGATACACTTGCTTCTAAGCTTAGTCCAGATAGGATTTCATTATCGAGGTTTTTAAAAACCCCTTGTTTCTTTCCTTCTGTGAATAGGTTGTCAACTTGGGCAAACATTTTTCGTTCTTGTTCCCTAGTTGTATAACAATTTTTCGAAGGAATAGAGTCATATTGAGCACGAGTTTTCAACGAATCGATGTTTGAAGCTGCGACGTGCCAGATATTGAGCCACATCTTACGATACTGCTCTTTCAATGGTTGGTCGGCTCCTACACCTGCTTGAACGGCTTTGGCCATGCGTGATACCACGTAAAGCCTCAATTCTTCTAACAGATGGTCTTTGTCATCGAAATATCGATATATTGTGCCAGCTGCAACACCGGCCTCATTGGCCAGTTTCTGCATTGATACGCCTTGAATCCCTTTTTCAGCCACCATTTTTTGTGCCGCTTCGAGGATTTGTAGTCGTTTATCACTGGTATTCATAGTCGTCATAGCCATCCGATAGATAGTGAATGAACGTTCATTCATTATAAAACAATTGAGGTATATTTACGCAACTTATTTTTAATCACTATTCTATAAAAGTTAAAAAATCCTACGGAGCGTGGCATTGTCAGCATTAGCAGTCTATTATGTGCGCGTTACAATTCGTGAGTAGTGAGCACACCAATGAAGCTAAATCCGCAGCAAGATATGGCGGTAAAATACGTCTCTGGTCCATGTCTGGTTCTTGCCGGGGCCGGGTCGGGCAAAACCCGCGTGATAACTAATAAGATAGCGTATCTAGTACAAAGCTGTGGTTATAAAGCGAGAAATATTGCTGCCGTAACGTTTACCAACAAGGCCGCGCGTGAAATGAAAGAGCGTGTAGGACAAACCTTAGGTAAAAATGAATCCAAAGGCCTTATGGTTTCCACCTTTCATACCATGGGACTCAATATCATACGTCGCGAGTATAAGGCGCTTGGACTCAAAGCTGGTTTCTCCTTGTTTGATGATCAGGACCAAATGGCGCTACTCAAAGAGTTGACCGAACAGCAACTCGATGGTGATAAAGACCTGCTGCGTTCACTACTCGGCGCTATTTCTAACTGGAAGAACGACATGCTGACTCCAGAGCAGGTAAAAGGCTCAGCTCGTTCAGAGCAAGAGCAGTTATTTGCGCACTGCTATGAAATGTATCAAGTACAAATGAAAGCGTATAATGCGCTCGACTTTGATGACTTAATTGCTCTGCCCGTTATTCTGCTAAAAACCAATGAAGAAGTTCGTACTCGTTGGCAAAAGCGAATTCAGTACCTGTTGGTCGATGAGTACCAAGATACCAACACTAGCCAATACGAATTGGTTAAGTTGCTGGTGGGAGAGCGTGCGCGTTTCACTGTCGTAGGGGACGATGATCAATCTATCTACTCGTGGCGCGGCGCAAAGCCTCAAAACCTGATTCTCCTGAACAAAGACTTTCCAAGCCTCAAAGTCGTGATGCTTGAGCAGAACTATCGTTCAACCAGTCGTATCTTGCGTGCGGCCAACATCTTGATTGCTAACAACCCGCACGTGTTTGAGAAATCGTTATTCTCAGAGATCCCTGACGGTGAAAAGCTCAAAGTACTCAAAGCCAAAAATGAAGATCATGAAGCGGAGCGCGTGACGGGTGAATTAATTGCGCATCGATTCGTGAATCGAACTGAATATCGTGATTACGCCATCTTATATAGAGGCAACCACCAGTCACGACTTATCGAAAAAGTCTTGATGCAAAACCGGGTGCCTTACAAAATTTCCGGCGGTACTTCATTTTTCGGTCGTGCTGAAATCAAAGACATCATGGCCTACCTGAGAGTTTTGGTAAATCCTGATGATGATAATGCTTTCTTACGTATCGTTAATACGCCTCGTCGTGAGATTGGTCCTGCTACGTTGGAAAAACTGGGTAGCTACGCCAATATGCGTGGAAAAAGTTTGTTCGAAGCTAGCTTTGAGTTGGGTTTGGAGCAGCACTTATCGGGGCGTGGCTTAGAGAACTTGCGACGATTCACGCAGTGGGTTGTGACTATAGCTGATAACGCAGAGCGCGGTAATACAGTTGAAGCTGTGCGTTCATTAGTTCGCGACATCAACTATGAAGATTGGCTCTATGAGACCTCTTCCAGTGCTAAAGCCGCAGAAATGCGCATGAAGAACGTTTCTGATCTCTACTCATGGATTGTCGCAGATTTAGAAGGCGATAATTATGATAAGGAAGAGAAGTCATTAAAAGAGGTCGTTCAACGGCTCACGCTTCGAGATATGATGGAGCGCGGAGAAGATGAGGACGACAGTGATGCAGTTCAGCTAATGACACTGCATGCCTCGAAAGGTCTTGAGTTCCCTTATGTTTATCTTATTGGTTCTGAGGAAGGTATCCTGCCACATCAAACCAGCATAGATGAAGATAACGTAGAAGAAGAAAGGCGACTAATGTATGTAGGCATTACTCGTGCCCAAAAAGAACTCACCTTTACTATATGTAAAGAGCGAAGACAGTATGGCGAGCTGATTAAGCCAGAACATAGTCGATTCTTAGATGAATTGCCGTTTGATGATGTCGAATGGGAACAAGCAAAAAAAGCGGTGTCTGCAGAAGAACGAATGCAAAAAGGTCAGGCACACATTGCTAATATTCGGGCAATGTTTAATAAGAAGTAAAAATAAACAAGGGGGCTGAATCAGCCCCCTTGTCGATCATTGAGTTCGTGACACTATAGTCCGGCAATCATATGCTCGATAGCATCAACGATTTCTTGGTCAGAACAGTCCATACAAGAGCCTTTTGCTGGCATCGCGTTGAAGCCATTAATTGCATGGTCTTTAAGAACGTCTTTACCTTGAGCAATACGAGGTCCCCAATCGGCAGCGTCACCCGTTTTAGGTGCGCCACTAACGCCAATGGAGTGACAGGCAGTACAGAAGGTGTTGTAAACGGTAGCGCCATCACGTGGACCGGTAGGTTCAGCAACCACAGGCTCACTACCTGCTAAGTAAACATCACCCACTGGTTTAATACGCTCTGCGATAGCGTCATATTCTTCTTGGCTCACATCCGCTGCGAAAGAGGCAGTAGAAAAAGTTAGTGCAGCGAACAACACTGTTAAGATTCGACGAGACATATCCATTAAACTCACTTTACTATCCAACAAGGTAGCAAGTCGGTGCTTGCTATTCATTTATACGATTTATTCTGCTTGCTGACTTAACGACTGTTAAATCAATGTAAACATTGGGTGATTATATCCTGTTAACTTGTTGCAATAAACCACAACTTTTCAGCTTCACGGGGTGAATCACATCGTAAAGCCACTATTTATTGCTTCAAAGTGCTGAAAAAGACAACAAACGAGAAAAAAAGTTGAAAAAGTACTTTACGACATAGTGTGATATACGTATTATTCCCATCCGCCGATAGGGCATGCGCCCGTAGCTCAGCTGGATAGAGCGTTGGCCTCCGGAGCCAAAGGTCGAAGGTTCGAATCCTTTCGGGCGCGCCATCCGGATAAAATATTGGCAAAACATAATGGTGGCTATAGCTCAGTTGGTAGAGCCCTGGATTGTGATTCCGGTGGTCGCGAGTTCGAATCTCGTTAGCCACCCCATTATTTTGGTGACTTCGGTTTCCAGTTTTGATTTAATCGAAACGAAAACGTTCTGAAAAGAACATTGTCGGTGAATAGCGCAGCTTGGTAGCGCATCTGGTTTGGGACCAGAGGGTCGGGGGTTCGAATCCCTCTTCACCGACCACTATTTCAGTTATCGTTATAAACGGTAACAAAACAAAATTTGTGGTGGCTATAGCTCAGTTGGTAGAGCCCTGGATTGTGATTCCGGTGGTCGCGAGTTCGAATCTCGTTAGCCACCCCATTTATTTTGGTAGCATTTGCTCCCCTTTACGAGTTAACTCGTAAAAAAACATCGTCGGTGAATAGCGCAGCTTGGTAGCGCATCTGGTTTGGGACCAGAGGGTCGGGGGTTCGAATCCCTCTTCACCGACCACCATTTAAAAGCCTCGTCGAAAGACGAGGCTTTTTTTCGTCTGAAATCTGGTTTATTGAACCGAAAGTTGGATGACAATGCGCAATAAGCTTTCGTCTTTAGTAGCTTTGTTTGTTAAATATCTAGCTCAAGTAAGTCTTGTCATGTGATGACGCTTTTTGCATTTTGGGATGGTGATAAATAGAGTGAAAGGTAAAGGCAGCAAAGAGAAAGTTTGATGCTAAGTTGGAGTGGGCAAGTTGCATCCTTGCAAACTTGGTTAAGTTGTAGAGAGAATTAGAATTTGTAAGCTAGACCTAGGTTGATAGAGTGCGCATCAAACTGTTTGTGGTTAGACAGTTTCATTAGCTCTAAGTTTGCGCCTAGTGAGTTGGTAAAGTTGTATTGAGCTCCAACACCGTATGAGAAGGAATTGATGGTCTTTTTGTTGTCATTTTCCTTAAAACCAGCTTGTTTTAGGCGGATGTTATTTACACCAGCTAAGCCATACAGCTCAATGCTGTCTGATACATTGAATTTGATCTTTCCGTAAAGTCCGGTTTGACTGCCAACTTCTAAACCTTGACCACTTTTCTCTACCTTGCCACTGTCGCGACTGTGACGCATTTCCGCCCCAAACATCGAGTTAAAGTCGTAACCCGCTTTAAGTCCCAGTGAGCGAAAGTTGCTTTTAACTTTTGTATCGTCAATGTTGCCTGGGTAGCTAGGTTGATTAATGGTGTCTTTGCCTGTGTCTGTGTTTGATGCTGACATCGCACCCATATACGTTCCCACATAAAACCCAGAATCGTCTGACGCCAAAGCAGGAGCCGAGATTGCGCTCACTAGAGCCAGTACGGTAACGGTTTTCAAAGTTGCTTTTTTCATATTTTCCTCGTTTAAAGTTTGGTCTTGTGACCTTATTGTGTGTTTCGAAGCGCATAGTAATCAGGAGCGCGTTTTTGTAAAAATCAGACTCTGTCGATGTTTATGACAGAGGCGACGCTAGTGCGAGACGTGCTGACGAAGAACGTTATAGAGTACTTCTCGTATTCCATTAGCACAGTGTGAATCGCGGTAGCCAAGGCCAAACTTACTTCGCTGAATGGCTTCGCGGTGATTGATGATGACGAGCTCATTGTTGTTCAACTCATGTTTAATTGAGTCTTGATCGATACAAATCCATCCAATGCCATCTTTGGCGAGTTGTCTTGCAGTTGCCACGTTGTTGACCGACATGGTGTCGAACTTGTAACTACCCCATAAAGATTCATTTTGCTGCGTAATAGCGATAGCCAAATGCTGACTGAGCTGTTCTGTAGAGACTTCATCGAGTTGGGCAATAGAATGTTGAGGCGCGCAGACTGAAACGAATTGGCGCTGTGTGACATTCATAAACTCCCAGTGACCAATCCCGCTATAGGGATAGTGACTAATAATAAAGTCGTAATCGGTTGACGCTATGAGGTCATCACAAGGCGAAAATTCAATCTGCAGATCCATTTCAGCATCAATGTCGCGCAGCTGGTGGATAAGATGAGAAACAATTTTCGGGTCGATAAATGTCGTGATCCCAAGTCGGATGCAGCCTGCGCCCGAACCGTTTATTTTCTCGACGTGAGACGCTAACTTTTCAGACAGCTGTAGAATGGATGATGCTTTATCCAAGAGCGCTTGACCTTGTTCTGTTAACACGGGTTTGTGCCCAGCACGATCAAACAGCTCGATCCCCCAATCCAACTCAAGATTGGCGATCCACTGACTTACTTGGACTCGGCCTTTGTTCATCGCTTTCGCAGCTGCGGAAATGGAGCCGAGCTCGGTAGTAATAACAAACGCTTTGATGGCATTGATATTCATAAAAACCTCATATAGACATTGGGTGAATGTGCTTGTTTTATCCCGCATTCCCTACATGATGTTGCAAGCCAAAATCAGTGCTTTCCCTAAAACGTGAGGCCATGTTAAATATCTTTGATAAACTAATATCTAGAGCTAATGGTTTAAAAAGGTTATCACTTGGCATCAATTGAGCAGTTAGAGAGCTTTGTCGCTGTTGCGAAAACAGGATCGGTGGTAGCGGCGGCTGAAAAGCTTGGCAAGACTCACGGCCCGGTAACTCTGGCGATACAGAATTTGGAAAGCCGCTGGGGTGAGCTGTTTGTCGTTGGCTCGGGCAAGAAACAGTTGTCGGAAAAAGGGGAGGCGATACTCCCTTGGGCAGAGGCCGTAATTGCTAGCTACTATGAGCTTAAAAATACAGTGGTCGTTGAGTCGCCAACACAGATGACTCTCGGTGTTGATATCGCTTTACCTCGAGTCTGGCAACAAGAAATCTTAGCTTCTATCATCGATTTGGATATCAGTATTAGAGTCAATTGCTTGCCTAGTGATGAATTGATTGCTGCCTTTAATGCTCAGCGCCTAGATTGGATAGTGACACTGGTTGATTTACCTTGGCCCGAAACGCCAAACTTTTTTTCACTTGGTACTGTGGATAGTCATTTGATTACCAGTAGTGAAAGGTTGTTAGAATCTAGCAACCAGCCGTCAATCGTATTCGACAGTGGGCACCTTCTGACACTGCCTCAACTCTCTATCTCTCATGTTATGCGAACTTCCGCTCCAATATACAGGCGATTCGATTTCCCTTGCCCTTGGCAAATTCAAGTCACTGATCATCAGCAAATAGCCGCCATTCTCTCGGAGTTACCAAGTCATACGTCTGCGGTGCGCAACAATATTGAACTAACGGACACCATGAAAATCGTAACAGAACCACACCTCAAGGCGACTTGGGGGGTATTAGTTTTCTGGGGAGAGCATTTAACAGGGAGTCAAGCGTTGCAATGTTTGACAGACTGGGCGATGAACAAGTCAACGGAAGGTAGACAATAGGATGACTCTTGATCAAATCAAAACCTTTGTTGCCATTGCCCATCATGGCAGCATGAGAAAAGCGGCACGAGCACTTGGCAAAAGTCAGCCAGCGCTTACGGCAACTGTGAGTCGTTTGGAAGCTTCTCTTGGTTATGAGCTGTTTATTAAAGGTACTCGGCCGCTTAAACTGTCCTCTTTTGGTCTGAAATTTCTGCCGCGAGCAATGGAGTTTGATGATGTGCTGGCCCTTACTCACACGTTCTCCAGTAAAGAGAATGTCAAAAAGCTGCGGGTTTGTTTTGATTACGGCATCGCACTGGATGAAGTAAATCAGCTCTCTCAACTTATCATTGCTGACAATTCGCTTCGAAGCGTAGATTTGTTTCGCACTGATACTGCAACCATTCATCAGCTACTGATAAAACAGCAATGTGATTTAGCATTGACTCAACCATTACCGCATTTAGCTCCTTTTCTTGAAGCTCAACATGTTGGAGAGCGCCAGTTTGTCGAGGTACAGGCACCGTTACAGATAAACAAACAGCATCGGGTTATGTCTGTTTACGATGAAAGCGGACAGCCGCTGTGGATCAACGATACGGACCAACACAAAGACCTTATTTCATTTAACCGACCGGCCGATATGCTTGAGGCCTTGATAAATTTTTATGGCAAAGGCTGGCTACCAAAAGGTGAGGTAACTAGGGCTTTGAGTGAAGGTAAAGTAGAACTGACGGAAAAACCTGGCTATCAAAAGCGATTTAGCTTGGTATGGCAGCAGCAGTTAAAAGCAGAAGCCAAGTTGGTTAATCGCCTAGCTCGTTATAGTCAGTTGAACGGAACCTAGTTGGTAACCAGAGTAGTATGGAATTACGTTCAGAGTTTAAGTTTCTTGCTGAACTTAACTCGACTACGCTACCGTTCGGAAAAATACGTGCAAAGGTGATAGAAATGGGCTGTTTACGAAAGCTCTCCTTCATGTTGGTGTTAATCGCCGCTCCTTCCTTACATGCAGCAGACTATGTCGCTGAATTGCAACTCAATGTTGTGAACATATTTAGTGGTGATGTCACTATTGGGTTGCGAGAAAGCAAGTTGATTAAGAAAGACAAGCATACCCGCGTGTTGCTGGTCAGCGAGTCGTCAGTGGAAAACAATATTGCCGACTTGCATTACACCATTATCGAGCAAAGTAATAGTGAGCCGTTAAACTCGAATCAGCTGCAATTGCCCAGTATGTCAACTTATATTGGTAGTGAAGCGGGTGTTGAAGTTGAGGGGGTGGTTTCCTATCGAGTTGTGGTCAGGGCGCATTATCCTCCTGTTTCAGTTGTCTTCTTATATCCGCCCAAAGTGAAAGCCTTTCACTGCGCAGAGTGTTTTTTGCTCTTTAGCCGACTGGGTTAACCTCAAAGTGTTCATCGGAGAAAGGACTCTCTTTTTCTAACCCATTTGAGGAGTAATCCTATGTCGAAAATGACAACACAAAACCAAGTTTATGTACCAGCTGCAACCAAACACAGTTATGGGGAGTTCAACCTTTATGGGAAGCTTCTAGAGGTGATTGTGGGTTATAGCCAGAACTTCCGCCTGCCAGTACTAACAGAAGAGGTAAAAGCAACTTATCAGAGTGTACTTCAGCCCGACTTATATGATCTCTGTGAAAAAGCGGGAGGACAGTTACTTTCTCATGCTTCTCCGCCATTTTCTGCGGCTTTAGAGCGTGAGAATGATGCGTTGGTCAAGGCGTTTCAGAGCTTTGGCGTAAAGGTTCATCAGGCTAGGGAAGTGCCTGAAGAAGAGATAACCGCGTGCCAAAGAACGAATGTCTTTACCCAAATCTTCGCTGCAGAACCTATTTGGGTTGTAGGTCGAAATGTTTTGGAGAATGTTTGGGCAAGCGATATGGGCTGGGCTTCTATTGCGCCAGTGCGAGAACTCCATCAGCCATTTATTGATGGTGATAACCACATTTTACATTACACGGCACCAAGGCCGACGCTAAGTCGAGATTATATTTATGAGGGGGGAGATGTACTCAACTTAGGCGATGGAAGAGTACTGGTGGCAACGGGCCCTTCATCAACTAACGCTCGTGGCGCTGAATGGGTTAAGCGCATGCTAGAACACGATGGTTACCAAGTATGCATAACAGAAGTGGAGGATACAGGAATCCATCATTTGTTCGCCGTTATGTGTGTAGCCGGCCCTAAACTTGTTATCGCCTATCGAGATGCCTTTCCAAAGGGCTTACCTGAATTTATGGATGACTTTGATGTGGTATGGGCAAACAGAGAAGAGGCGCTGGCAACCGGGCCTTGTGCAGTGATGCTTGATGAAAACCACATCTTAATGCCAGAAGAGACCCCAGCCCTCAATCGAAAACTGGAAGCAAAAGGGCTAACGGTTGTGACCGTTCCATTTGCTCATCACGCGAAGCTTTGTGGTGGAATACGCTGTAAGACCTCAGTGCTCCGCAGGGACATACACTAGTCGCTTTCCCCTTCTATCCTCCCCTTATTCTTATATGAGGGGTAACAGGGTGTTCGATAAATGAAATTAGATTTTGGCGTTTTGTTCCGCTCAGTATTAGCTTATTTGCGAGTTAGCTTGGGCATGGTGGCACTGTTGCTCGCTTTATCAAGTCCGTTACTAATTCCCTTGATTAGTTCAATGGAGATTTGCAGCAGTAAAAAAGCGCTACTTAGCGGTGCAATGATTTTTGGTGTACCTGAAGTGGCGACTATTGTCGCTCTGTGCTTGTTAGGCAAGGAGCGCCTGCAGCAAATCAGAAATTGGTTTGTCAGACATTTACTGAAGCTCAAACCTAGCCGGCACTCGACAAGGCTTAGCTACTATATGGGATTACTACTGATGGTAGTGGCAGGCCCTGTTATGAATATTGTGCTGTTTTACTTTCCAACCTTTGGAGTGGGCTGGATAGAGTATCGAAAGGTAATAGCACTGGCTTGCGATATCACCTTTGTAGCGGCGATATTTATCGCGGGCGAACAATTGTGGAGGAAAATAGAAGCTATTTTCCGTTTTGAACCGACAACTACACCTCACTAAAACGTAATTATGGCGCTTGATGGGTGATTTGACTGTTGAGTGCCATTGCTACGGCTAAATCTTCAGTGGTTCGTCTATGAAAACGTCCATTGAATAACATTTCCCCCATTCTTCATGAGTAAGAATTGGAGCTAAATTCTACCGATCGAACGATGGCCAGTATTTTGTTCAGTATGCAGGGTTGTGACTTGTTGTAAATCACAATAGCGGAAAATACTGTGTAATCGAATTATCAAAGTGATCAGTGTATTAAATGTGATGAAGATCTAGAGTTTGGTGCTGCACTCTGTCATGTTACAAAATTTATGTTTCTATAGTGTTAAAACTACATCAGAATAAATATGCGGGTGGCATTAGTCATAAATATTGCCGATAACGTGAAGTTCGGCGTTTTATATTCGTTGTCTAGCACGAATTTCTGAGTGTACATCAACTTTTCATGCCACTTGTATCACTACTATATGTACTTAAACTGCATATATATTTATTTATACTGCTTTAGATTTGCTCAATTTCGAATTTTTATCCTATTTTTGTTGCTTTTCTGTGAAAGATTTGCCAAATTGATGCCCTTATAAATAGTCAGCAGAAAATGCTGCCTAAGAATGGATTCAATTTTTCAGACAGGGGCAGAAAGCTGCCAAAGCAGTAGAGGTCTGGTAATGTCACTATTAGAAGTAAAAGATCTTCGTATCGAATACCCTTCACGCCATGGGGTACATGCCGCGGTTAAATCTTTGTCGTTCAATATTGAACGCGGCGAAATAGTTGGTGTGGTTGGGGAGTCCGGCGCGGGCAAATCAACGGTAGGTAACGCTGTTATCGATTTGCTTTCACCTCCTGGCGTTATTGCTGGTGGTGAGGTTTTCCTAGATGGAGAAAAAGTCTCTGGTCTAACACCAGAAGCGATGCGCAAAGTTCGTGGCTCGAAAATCGGGTTTATATTCCAAGACCCAATGACCTCTCTCAACCCACTATTCACTGTTGAGCAACAATTAAAAGAAACCATCCATGCCAATATGAAGGTATCGGATGATGAAGCGTATCAACGCGCGCTCAATCTTATGAATCAAGTGGGTATCCCACAACCAGAAAACCGCTTGAAGCAATACCCTCACCAATTCTCTGGTGGTATGCGTCAGCGTGTGGTGATCGCTATCGCGCTTGCCGGCGAACCGGATCTTATCATTGCGGATGAACCTACGACGGCACTTGATGTATCGATTCAGGATCAAATTTTAGGTTTGATTCGCGACCTGTGCATCAAGAACAATGTTGGTTGTATGTTGGTGACGCACGATATGGGTGTGGTTTCTAACGTAACGGATCGCGTAGCGGTAATGTACCGTGGTGACTTGGTAGAGTTTGGGCCAACGGCAAAAGTACTGGGTGAACCTGATCACCCATACACACGTAGCCTGATTTCTGCAGTACCGCGTTCAGACATGAAACTCGATCGTTTCCCTCTTGTGAGCTACATCGAAGAAGCACATGAGATGGAACCGTTGGATGTTAAGAACCACTGGTTGGGTCAAAGCCAAGATCACCGTGATTATACTGGTCCGCTTCTTAACGTAGAAAACGTCAACCTACGCTTCGTTACTAAAGATTCGCTATTTGAAAGCCGACGTGAGTATGTTCAAGCATCAAACAACGTTAGCTTTGAAGTACATGAAGGTGAAACGTTTGGATTAGTGGGTGAATCGGGATCGGGTAAATCGACCATTGCACGTGTGATTGCAGGTCTCTATGCGCCTAACTCTGGCAAAGTCACGTTTGAAGGTATTGACCTTACGTCGCTGAAGTCTGAGAAAGAGCGTCGCCCGATGCGTCGCCAGATGCAGATGGTGTTCCAGAACCCGTATACGTCGATGAACCCTCGTATGAAAATCTACGACATCATCGCAGAGCCGATTCGATTCCATAAACTGACGGCAAACGAAAGCGAAACCAAGCAAATCGTCGAAGACCTGCTTGAGCACGTAGGCCTCGGAAAAATGGCGGGAGTGAAGTACCCACATGAATTCTCAGGTGGTCAGCGTCAGCGTATTTCTATCGCGCGTGCACTAGCAACGCGTCCTCGTTTGTTGATTTGTGATGAACCAACGTCGGCACTTGATGTATCGGTTCAGGCTCAAATACTTAACCTACTCAAAGATCTACAACAAGAACTTAATCTGACCATGCTGTTCATCAGTCATGACTTGCCGGTAATTCGTCAAATGTGTGACCGAGTGGGCGTGATGCAAATGGGTACTCTATTGGAAGTGGCACCGACGGAGCAGTTGTTTACTGATCCGCAGCATGAATACAGTCAGCACCTAATTTCCTTAATGCCTGAATTCAAAGGCTTAAGAGATGATGTAGCAAAAACGGCGTAAGCCATACAATTCCCTATTGGGACTCGATAACAGAAGCAAACACAACAACAAGGGATCCGGATCCCCGCATGAAGGAGTTATGCAAATGAGAACCATGAAAAGCAAATTAGCAGTGGCGCTAATGGCAGCGGGCCTAAGTTTTAATACTCTGGCAGCAGATATCAAAGTTGGCTATGCAGCTGACCCAGTATCTCTAGACCCGCATGAGCAGTTGTCTGGTGGCACATTGCAAATGTCACACATGGTATTTGACCCACTCGTTCGTTTCACCCAAGAAATGGACTTCGAACCTCGTCTAGCTGAAAGCTGGGAACGTGTGAATGACACGACGGTTCGTTTTAAGCTACGTGAAGGCGTTAAGTTCCACTCTGGTAATGACCTAACAGCAGACGATGTTGTTTGGACATTTAACCGTCTTCAAAGCTCTCCTGACTTTAAAGCTATCTTCGACCCGTATGAGAAAATCGTTAAGGTTGATGACTACACGTTTGACCTAGTGACTAAAGGTCCTTACCCACTTGTACTGCAAACAGCGACGTACATCTTCCCTATGGATAGCAAGTTTTACTCAGGTAAAACGGCAGATGGCAAAGACAAATCTGAGCTAGTTAAGCACGGTAACTCTTTTGCATCGACGCATGTTTCTGGTACTGGTCCATTCATCGTAACGGCTCGTGAGCAAGGCGTTAAGGTTGAATTTGAGCGTTTCGCTGATTACTGGGACAAAGAATCTAAAGGTAACGTAGACAAGCTAACACTAGTACCAATCAAAGAAGATGCAACACGTGTAGCAGCACTTCTTTCTGGCGGTGTTGACATGATTCACCCAGTTGCGCCAAACGACCACAAACGTGTAGCTAGCGCTGAAGGTGTTGATCTAGTGACGCTACCTGGTACGCGTATCATCACATTCCAAATGAACCAAGAAAGCAACGAAGCACTGAAAGATGTTCGCGTTCGTCAGGCGATTGTTCACGCAATCAACAACGAAGGTATCGTGAAGAAAATCATGAAAGGCTTCGCAACAGCTGCTGGCCAGCAAAGCCCTGCAGGCTACGTTGGTCACAACGATGCGCTTGTTCCACGTTACGACGTGAAAAAAGCGAAAGAGTTGATGAAAGAAGCTGGCTATGAAAATGGCTTCACGCTAACGATGATGGCACCTAACAACCGTTATGTGAACGACGCGAAAGTAGCGCAAGCAGCGGCAGCGATGCTGTCTAAGATCGGCATCAAAGTAGATCTTAAGACAATGCCTAAAGCGCAATACTGGCCAGAGTTTGATGTGTGTGCAGCAGACATGATGATGATCGGTTGGCACTCAGATACTGAAGATTCAGCGAACTTCAACGAGTTCCTAACAATGACTCGTAACGAAGAAACGGGTCGTGGTCAGTACAACTGTGGTCACTACTCAAATCCAGAAATGGATGCGATTGTTGAAGCAGCAAACGTAGAAACGGATCCTGCTAAGCGTGCTGAAATGCTGAAAGGCGTTGAGGCGACACTATACAACGACGCAGCATTCGTACCGCTACACTGGCAAAGTGAAGCGTGGGGCGCGAAGTCTAACGTGAAAGCAGCAGCAATTGTTAACCCAATGGTAATGCCTTACTTTGGCGACCTAGTGGTTGAATAATCACAAGTGATTGTGATGTAGGAGGGGAGTGTTCCCCTCCTCAATTCTCTCTACTCAGCTCAGTTTATTTCAGTCGGATTGAGCGGTTATTAAGACTGAATGTTTCTCTCTCAATGAGATCTATGGATAGTTAAGGGGCAAGGAATGTTTTCGTTTCTGGTCAAGCGCCTGTTTCAGGCACTGATAGTGATGTTTGTGATCAGTTTGGTGGCGTTTGCCATTCAGGATAACCTGGGTGACCCGCTGCGTGAGCTTGTAGGTCAGTCGGTTTCGGAAGCAGAGCGTCAAGCACTGCGTGATGAGTTGGGCCTCAACGATCCTTTCGTAACAAAATACACTCGTTTTATTGGTGCAGCGCTGCAAGGCGATCTTGGCACTTCATACTTTTTCAAACGTCCTGCCGTTGAGGTTATTCTCGATAAGCTGGTGGCAACACTAGAGCTGGTATTCGGCGCGACGCTTATTATTATTTGTTTATCGATACCACTCGGTGTGTACTCGGCAATTCACCCAAAGAGTTTCTTTACCAAGCTGGTGATGGCCGGCAGTAGTATTGGTATCTCGATTCCGGTTTTCCTAACGGCGATCATGCTGATGTATGTATTCTCTATTGAGTTAGGCTGGCTACCGTCTTTCGGGCGTGGTGAAACTGCGAACGTGCTCGGTTGGGAGTCAGGATTCTTCACAATCGATGGTATTAAGCACCTTATCTTGCCATGTATCGCATTGGCATCGATTATGTTGCCACTTTTCATTCGCTTGGTTCGTTCTGAAATGTTAGAAGTACTGAGCTCCGAATACATCAAGTTTGCGAAAGCAAAAGGGCTACCTCTTAAAAAAATCTACTATCAACATGCCCTTAAAAACACGATGTTACCTGTTTTGACTGTTGGTGGTGTTCAGATCGGTACTATGGTGGCGTATACCATCCTGACTGAAACCGTCTTCCAGTGGCCTGGCACAGGCTTCCTTTTCCTTGAAGCGATTAACCGTGTAGATACACCATTGATTACCGCTTACGTTATTTTCGTTGGCCTTATCTTCGTGGTGACGAACACTATCGTTGACTTGTTGTACGGCTTGATTAACCCAACCGTAAACCTAACTGGAAAAGGAGCATAACCATGAGCCAAGCAAATGTAGCTGCTGCTCCTTCAGCGTGGGAGCGTTTTAAAAACTCGGACTTCTTGTATTACTTCAAGCGCGACAAAGTCGCTATGGCAAGTTTTACGGTCTTCATGATGTTCTTGGTGTTAGCACTAGCTGCGCCTGTCATCGCCCCTACTGACCCATATGATTTATCATCTATCGATATTATGGACTCGGAGCTGCCGCCATCTTGGATGGAAGACGGTGACGAGAACTTCGTATTAGGCACCGATGACCAAGGTCGTGATATTTTATCCACCATTCTTTATGGTTCTCGACTGTCTCTGACCATTGGTTTCCTAGCGGTAGGTTTACAGTTATTCCTAGGTATTGTGATTGGTCTATCAGCGGGTTACTTCGGTGGTCGTATCGATAGCTTCTTGATGCGTTTTGCTGATGTTCAGTTGTCGTTTTCAACCATGATGGTTGCGATCATAGTCTCTGCTATCTTTAAGGCCAGCTTCGGCACTGAGTTCTATAGCCAATATGCCGTGACCATGCTGGTCGTGATAATTGGTGTGGCGGAATGGCCGCAGTATGCACGTACTATCCGCGCCTCGGTTCTTGCAGAGAAAAAGAAAGAGTATGTAGAAGCAGCGCGAGTGATGGGCTTTAGAGCGCCACGTATCATGTTCCGTCATATTCTGCCTAACTGTTTGTCGCCAATTTTGGTTATCTCAACGGTACAGGTTGCGAATGCAATCATGTCCGAAGCGGCGCTGTCGTTCTTAGGTCTTGGTCTGCCAGTAGACCAGCCATCATTGGGCTCTTTGATCAGTATCGGTTTTAACTACATTTTCTCTGGTTCGTGGTGGATTACCGTGTTCCCAGGCATTGTTCTGATTACCTTAGTGTTGGTTATTAACCTACTAGGTGACTGGCTACGTGATGTATTCAACCCGAAAATCTACAAAGGGTGATCCAGAGTGATTGATTTTTAATCCCGATCGTCACTACACTAAGAGTCGCAGATAATTGCGGCTCTTTTTATTTGTGCCGCTGATAACAATAGCCAAGAGTGTTCAGAGGATGTTTATGAGCTCTTTAAATGGTGTAAAGGGATTAGGTTGTTTTTCGTTTAGTGCTTTGTTGGGCACCTTGTTGTTAACCAGTAGTGTGGTTCCTTTACCAGTTTATGCTGAGGATGCGTTGTGTGACGCTTCCCAGCCCTCCACCAATGAACTGCCGGTTTTAGATAAATCTTGTCCGATTGGAGATGGGATTTGGAGCAATGAAGTTCCCGTAAGCGCAACATCGCTTTATTGGATTCAGTGCGGCATTCTTGATGCACCCATGGCACTGACTCAAGCGAAAACCTTGTACGCCAAAATCACCACCGATGTGTGGATGCTGCCTCAGAAAAATAGCTATCGTTGTCTGATTGGTCCATACAACGATGCTGAGATCGCCAAGCAAGAGCTTGTTCAAGTCAAAGCCTTATCTGGTTATCGTGATGCTTTTATCCGCCAAGTGGAACGCAACGCTTCTGCCAACGCACCTCAACGTACTGCCAAAGTGACGCAGCAAGTTCCCGCTAAAACGGCTAAGCCGCTGGCATCCAAGCCAGTAAGGAAAGCTGAGAAGATAACGCCTCTTGCGACCAGCGCTAAGGCTTCATTGGGTGTTCGGTTAAATGCGGAAGTTAATGGACAGCGTTATAGCGTGCCTTATATCGCTAATAGTAGTCATCAGTTCTATATGGAACATGATAAAGCGTGGAACCGCTTGAGTTATCAGTCTGCCATAAAGGTATGCAGTGACCTTGATATGCATTTGGCGAGTAATGAAGACTGGCAAGCCTTGGTAAAATCACAAGTGATGCAGAAAAATCGCTGGCCACTACAAATGCCGTATTGGGGAGATGGTCAGAAAGGGCTGTTTACTAATGGCAAAGTATCACCGTTAAAAGGCAATACTTTGCTCAATGTAGTGTGTGTGGGTAAATAACCTTTAAGGCAATAACCAACGAGTCTTACTGCTGAGTGACAACAACCAACTGGTTGCTAATGCCAAACTGCCGCTGACAATAACCCAAAATGGAATCATATAGATTGGGTGACCTTGATGTAGGCCGAGTTCGTTCATCGGCCACAGGAATAGCGGGTGAAGAATATAAATACCCAAGCTGTATTTACTAATAAAGCTCACCACTTTCTTTGCTCCTGGCCAAAGCTTGTCGGCGTAGGCTTTGCAAACGATAAATATCATACTGGCCGCTAGGACGGTATTTAGAGTCTTGTAAGAGAACCAGCGTCCAACATAATAACGACCTTCGTCAATACTTCCTTGAACTACCATATAACTGCTCAGCGCCATCGCGCCAACACCCAGAATAATGGACACAGCAACCACACCTCGGCTTGATGGCAGCTTCTGATACAGGATATAGCCCAGAGGTAATAAGCCCATATAAAGCCAGAACTGCTCGCTCCAAGGACCATCAACTCTTAATAAGAACAACAGCGTAGTGAGTAACCAAAGGCCGGTAAATGCGTAAAGTGCGCTGTCATCAAACTTGCGAACGAACACCTGCAAGAACGGGATCGCCACATAAAGCGGAATAAAGTAGTAAAAGAACCCAAGATGGTAATAGGTCTGATGGTGATAGCTCTCAGACAAGACTTCTTTAACCGTATTGCCGTTAAAGCCTTCAATGGTCCATCCGGATAAGTAAGCGTAGAAAAGTGACCATGCGATAAATGGAATCAGCACTTTACCGAGACGACGAGACAGATAATATTTCATATCAAACGGTCGCTTGTCGTTGAGCATGAGGGCGCCGGTTATCAAAATAAACACCGGGACTGCCCAGCGACTGAATCCATTAAAGGTGATAGCGGTAATCCATTCGCCCATAGGGATCTGTCCGAGTTCATGACGGTAAGGGCCTAGCGCATGAATAATGATGACAGCGAGTGCCGCCACACAGCGCATGGCATCGAAGAAAAATATGTGCTTTTTATCCATTAATAACTCCTTACAGTCTTTAGAAACTATAAGAAATATAATCAGATGCGGGAAGAGTGCTTAGATAAAAGTTGTGTAAAAACTGCTCCATATAGAGCAGCTTTTACTGGTTTGATCACGCTGAAGGGCAAACGACTTCACCCCAGAACCAGTTTGATTGTGTGGGTGACTCCCAAACACCAGGGTTGTTCTTAGCAATAAAACACCTTCCTTGGTAGCTTACGGTATCGCCATTGCTGACAGATGTACTACCCGGAATCCAAGTAACTAGATTAATTTCAGGTGGCGTGGTGGTGCTTCCACCACTATTCCCGTCGCCAGTACCTCCATTGCCGTTATCTGTTGAGGGAAGAGTGTCCACAATCCGCACTTCTGGCCAATTGGCGTGGGAGCCATAAAAGTTGGTGACGCATTTTTCATAGTCACCGGGTACGAGAGCAGAGTAAGCAGTTTGGTAACCGACCAAGTTACATTCAAAAGAGACGCCTTCAGGACGGTCAGCATGATAAGCCCAACTGGCTTCCCAGTTAGTGTAAAGTACATCTGTTGCGCCGTTTAAGTTCAAGCTTCCATAAGGGGTTTGTTGCCAACACGTATTGGTCTCGTCGGCTTCAATGGGAATCTGATAGTGTGCAGCGAGCCCTTCCCAGTAACGAATTCGGTTAACTGGCTGCCCTTTGTTTTTATTCTGCTCCCCACATTCAATACCACCATTGATGATGTTGATGGTGGTACCAAACCCATAGCCAATACCAGCCTCTACTTCTCGCTGAGATGGGACCCAAGTTCTATCAATAACATGCAACATGGCGGGCTTTGGTGCTTGTGGCGTTAAGAAAAACCAGATAGCAGAGGCGAGGTTTAACCACGAGTCAGCCACAAGCGCTGGGTTATCGAGTAACACCGTTGCATCACCATCAAACATCACTTCAGAAAAAGGACCGTAGTTGAAGTGGTAAGAGAGTTGTTTAGCGCCACGACCAAAATAGCCTTGGTTGGCGGCGCAAGGCCAACGTTTGTTTTGCCAATCATTCTGACCACACCCCGTGGTATAGCCTGGCTGTCCTTCGGACCAACCCATTTCGCGCACATGAACCAGTGCTTGCTGCCATTCTTCGAGAGCTAAAGGGTTATCCCAAGAGTTATCCTTGGCGATGTGACCTCCGGTTTCCTGGGCAAAATGGGCGAAGGCGGTCACGATGGAACGCTTACAAATAGCATCGGCATCTCGATTGTCGCTATAGTCACCACAAAACGCTGGAAATTTACCAATAGCCTGTAAAAAGCGCTGATAGGTGTACTCTGGCGCAGCCATATGAGTGAGAAAGTCCCATTCATCACGTGGGAAGACTCGCTCAGCCCGTTTTACGTTACTTGGGTTGGTTGCTAAGCCTGCATCAATCGAATCCACGACAGAGTTTGAGGCTGTCTGCAATGCCTCAGCCCACACTCTGTACATGGGGTTGCTAGTTTTGCTTGCTTCACTATTTTGTATGTCGCTACGGGCAATAATATACCCGGTTGGATTTTGTGGATCAGGGTGCGGGTTTACCGCAAGGGTAGGTAAGCTTAAGCAGGTAGTGCTTGCTGCCATAAGCCATCGAGAGGTTTTCATCTGACGTTCCTTTTCAATATTATTTATCTTCGCTAGATAGATTCACCTGTAGTGAGGAGACGTTACTTTCTAGCGCAACAAACTATAGAAAAGGCCATGGAAGAGTGAGCGTGAAACCCATGAATTTCGTGCTTGATGCTTTCTCTATGCGAGGCATTTCAAACCTTACTTGAGTGACTAAGGTGAAACTCTCGTTGAAGTGTGTAATGGCTCTAAAACTAAAAAGCCCAGCATCTCAGCTGGGCTTTGAAAATAGAGTGTATGCGTTAGCGCATCGTCACGAATTCCTCAGAACCCGTTGGGTGAATTGCCACGACAGAGTCGAAGTCTGCTTTGGTCGCGCCCATCTTCATCGCAACGCCAAAACCTTGAATCATTTCATCAACAGTAAAGCCGATGCCGTGCAAGCCAACAACCGTCTCTTCTGGGCCAGCACAAACTAGTTTCATCTTACATGGCTGGCGATGCTTGGTTACTGCTGTGTACATAGCAGTGAAGCCAGAGGTGTAGACTTTGATGTTATCTTTGCCGTACTTCTCTTCCGCTTGTTGTGTGGTTAGGCCGATGGTGCCGATAGGTGGATGACTGAATACCACAGTTGGTACTAGGTCGTAGTCCATCTTCGCATCTGGTTTGTTGTTAAATAGGCGCTCAGAAAGCTGACGACCTGCTTTAACGGCAACTGGAGTGAGCTCAATGCCGCCTTCCATGATGTCACCAACACAGTAAATACCATCTACATTCGTGGTTTGGTACTCATCGACTTTGATGTAGCCACGATCGTTGGTTGCCACACCTGTAGCACCAAGATTAATTGCATCTGTCGCTGGGTGACGACCGATTGCCCAAATCAAGGTATCAACATTTTGGCTCTCACCGTTTTCAAGATGTAGCGTTAGGCTACCGTCCGCCTCTTTAACCACTTCTTTAGGCACGGAGTGGGTGTGCAGCGTTGGACCTTCGGTATTCATTACTTCAACCAACGTCTCGATGATCATTGGGTCAAAGCTACGTAGAGGTGATTCTTTACGGCAGAATAGGTGAGTTTCTGTACCTAGTGCGTGTAGTACACCTGCGATTTCTACTGCAATGTAGCCTGCGCCGATAACTGCAACGCGTTTTGGCTGCTCGCTTAGCTCAAAGAAACCATTAGAATCGATGCCGTATTCTGCGCCTGGAATATTTGGAATGGTTGGACGACCACCAACGGCAATAAGGATGTGATCAGCTGTGTAGTGCTCGCCGTTCACTTCGACAGTTTTCGCATCAACAAACTTAGCAAAACCACGAATGACATTAACTTTGTTGTTGCCAAGCACGCGATCGTAAGATTGGTGAATACGGCCAATGTATGCTTGGCGGCTCTCAACCAGTTTGCTCCAATCGAAGCCTTTAACGTCGACATCAAAACCATAGTCTTCTGCGTAAAGGTTCATCGCTTCAGCAACTTGTGCACCGTGCCACATGACTTTCTTTGGCACACAGCCAACGTTTACACAGGTACCGCCAAGATCTTGAGCTTCAATCAGCGCGACCTTCGCGCCGTACATTGCCGCACGGTTAGCAGATGCGATACCGCCGCTGCCACCACCAATACAGATATAGTCAAAATGCGTTGCCATTACGTTCTCCGAGAGCTTATTAATTTTATGATTGCTAGTAACAGATACATTGGGGTGAAGAGTAGGGAACTCAATATCATCGCAATGTTTAGTTAAGAATCGCTATCCATACTATAAATCGAGTCTAGCAACTTTCTCCAATGGGAAAAAGCAGAGTTAATTATGAGTAATAACGATTAATGACGAGATAAGAGGGCATTACGCCCTCTATAAAAGTCGCTTAGCCACAACAGCTTGATGTTGAGCAATCTTGTTGAGCCTGTACGTCTTTTCCAGTAGCAAGGTAAGTATTAGTTAGGTAGAAATCAGCAAACCGCGTTTCAAAGTCGCTAGAGACGGTCTTCTCGACCAATCCTGATTCCATGATGTTGCGTTGCCACGCTTGCATTTTTGGCAGTCCGCAGAAAAAATCATAACCTGAATGCGCTTTAACAATCGCAGCGCGATGCAAGAGTGGTAACCACGCCATATCAACATTGCTGAAGGTGTCCGACTTGAAGAACTTGGTGTTGCCAGATAGCTGGTTCTCTGCCTTTTGGAATGCTTTAATCAGCTTTTCCGCACGCTCTTCAAAGGTCTCTTTATCTTTGCTACTCATTGTGCCGCATTGAGCAAGGTAATGTTTAGAGCCTAAATAGCTCCATGCACGATCGAGTGCGCGCTGCTCGTTACTCACGTCTTGCTCAATCGGACCATATTCATCTTCGATGTATTCAATGATGGCGTCTGATTCAAACAAAGCGGTACCTGATTCCGTGACCATCACTGGCACCTGACCATTGGGTGAGATATCTAGGAACCATTGTGGCTTGTCTTTTAGGCTGATGTATTCAATCTCATAGGGAATGCGTTTTGCTTCCAGTGCAGCAGTGACACGTTGGACAAAAGGACAAATCTTAAAGCTAACAATCTTAATCATCTGGGTTTTCCTCACTAGGCTATTAGGGTGTACACATTGCACTTGGCTTCGGTACTTTCACTAGTAAGACGCGGGAGGCGAGAGAAAGACGAAAATAATTTCAATAAAGTCGAAATATTTTCTGGAGAGATAAAAATAAGCGCAATTAAGAAAGGCGCAATAGTGCTTTAAAACAATTGATTACGCCCTTTCTTGAGATTAGAAGTGTTTCCCAAAAATTATTCTGGGACAATCCACTCCACTTTAAAGTGGCCTGTTGCTGGAGCGATCTTGTCTTTAAGGTACGGCAAAATGGCATTCATTTGCTGCTCTAGCTTCCACGGTGGGTTGATGACAATCATGCCCGAAGCTGTCATTCCGCGTTCGTTAGTATCTGGTGAGACACCAAGTTCGATTTGCAAAATCTTGCGAATACCAAGACCTTCTAAGCCTTCAATCATATCGTCGATATCATAGCGATTGACCACAGGGTACCAAATCGCATAAATACCCGTTGCCCAGCGTTTATAACTTTGGGCAATGGCCGTCACGACATCACGATATTCACGAGCGAGTTCATAAGGTGGATCGATCAAGACCAAACCACGGCGTTCTGCTGGTGGCAAGCTGCCTTTTAAGCGCTTAAAACCGTCTTCTTTAAAGATTTTGACTTGACGGTCACGATGGAATTCTTGCTCAAGTAATGGAAAGTCGCTTGGGTGTAATTCTGTTAATACCATACGGTCTTGAGGACGCAAATGGGCACGCGCCACACGAGGAGAACCTGGGTAATAACGCAGTGTGTCGCTGTTGTTCAGTGTCTCTATCGATTCAATGTAGCTGGCGATATCTTCAGGAATGTCGGCATTTCCCCAAATACGACCGATGCCTTGCTTATATTCACCAGTTTTCTCAGACCATTCGTGGGTAAGGTCATAACGGCCTACGCCCGAATGAGTATCGTGATAAACGAATGGCTTTTCCTTGTTTTTTAGTGAATTAAGGATAAGACTTTGTACTATGTGTTTAACCACATCGGCATGGTTACCCGCGTGAAAACTGTGACGATAGCTCAGCAAAATAAAGACTCTGTTTAACAATAATGGACGGATTATAACCTCTTCTGACGAGAAGCGGCAGAGGAGTTGGTGTTTTGAATCACCGTAATTGAATCTCGAAGGATTGAAATTTCTCTTTCGAGACTACATTTATCTATTAATTACGCTCACTTGCCTTCCAATGAAGTGAGGGAATCCAATAACTAAAAAGGGACGCTGCATGGCAAATCCACTACTGACGTTTACCGACTTACCTCCTTTCTCTCAAATTAAGCCTGAGCATGTGAAGCCAGCCGTTGAACAAGCGATTGAGGCATGCCGAGCAAAAATAGACGAAGTGCTTGAAGGTAATACCAACCCGACTTGGGACAATGTCGTTGCGCCAATCGAGCAAATTGATGACAAGCTTAGCCGCTTATGGTCACCTGTGAGCCATATGAACTCAGTGATGAACAGTGATGAATTGCGTGAAGCGTATGAAAGCTGCCTACCAATTCTTTCTGAATACGGCACTTGGGTGGGGCAGCACAAGGGGCTGTATGAAGCGTACAAAGCGATCAAAGCCAGTGACGCGTTTAACACGCTTTCCCAAGCGCAACAGAAAACCATCAAAGATTCACTGCGTGATTTTGAGTTGTCTGGTATTGGTCTGCCAGCCGATGAGCAGCATCGCTATGGTGAAATCAGCAAGCGTATGTCTGAGCTAGGCTCGCAATTCTCTAATAATGTCCTAGATGCCACCATGGGTTGGACTAAGCACATTACTGATGAGAACGAGCTAGCCGGTATGCCAGAATCGGCACTCGCGGCGGCAAAAGCGGCAGCTGAGGCGAAAGAGTTAGAAGGTTATCTACTGACATTGGATATTCCGTCTTACCTCCCAGTTCTAACCTACTGCGATAACCAAGAGCTACGTAAAGAGCTGTACGAAGCCTACGTGACGCGCGCTTCTGATCGCGGTCCAAATGCGGGTAAATGGGACAACACTGAGATTATCGCTGAGCAACTTAAGCTGCGCCATGAAATCGCCCGCTTGCTTGGCTTTGGTACTTATAGTGAAAAGTCACTGGCGACCAAGATGGCAGAAAGCCCAGCCCAAGTGCTTGGCTTCCTGAATGATCTTGCGACTAAAGCTAAACCTCAAGGTGAGCGTGAAGTAGAGGAGCTACGCCAGTTTGCTGAAAAAGAGTTCGGCGTGACTGAGCTAAACCTTTGGGATATTGCTTACTACAGTGAGAAGCAGAAACAGCACCTGTTCCAATTCTCTAATGAGGAGCTGCGCCCTTACTTCCCAGAATCAAAAGTGGTCAGTGGGCTATTTGAAGTGCTAAACCGCGTCTTCGGGATGCAGATTAAAGAGCGTGAAGGGGTAGACACTTGGCATGAGTCAGTCCGCTTCTTCGATATTTTTGACAGCACTGACACACTGCGCGGTAGCTTCTATCTTGACCTGTACGCGCGTGAACACAAGCGTGGTGGTGCGTGGATGGATGAGTGTCGTGTACGACGCACCGATCTTGACGGTGAACTGCAAACACCAGTGGCGTATCTAACGTGTAACTTCAATAAGCCAGTCGGCGGTAAACCTGCCATGTTTACTCATGATGAAGTCGTGACTTTGTTCCACGAAACAGGTCATGGTATTCATCATATGTTGACGAAGATTGATACGGGTGCGGTGTCAGGCATTAACGGTGTTCCTTGGGATGCAGTTGAGCTGCCAAGTCAGTTCCTAGAGAACTGGTGCTGGGAAGAAGAGGCACTTGCGTTTATCTCAGGCCACTATGAGACAGGCGAACCGCTACCTAAAGAGATGCTCGACAAAATGCTAGCGGCGAAAAACTTCCAATCTGCGATGTTTATTTTACGTCAGCTTGAGTTTGGTTTGTTCGATTTCACGCTGCACACGGAATACGATCCAGACATCGGTGCACGCGTACTAGAGACCTTGGCTGAAGTGAAGTCGAAAGTGGCCGTACTTCCAAGTCTTGAATGGAACCGTTTCTCACACAGCTTTGGTCATATCTTTGCGGGAGGTTATAGCGCGGGTTACTACAGCTACTTGTGGGCAGAAGTGTTGTCTTCCGATGCCTATTCACGTTTTGAGGAAGAAGGCATCTTCAATAAAGAAACAGGACAAAGCTTCTTGAATAACATCCTTGAAATGGGTGGCAGTGAAGAACCAATGGAGCTATTTAAGCGCTTCCGTGGTCGTGAGCCGGAGATCGATGCTCTATTACGTCATTCTGGCATCAGTGCGTAGTATCTAATTGAAGTAATATTTGGAGCCCTTAATCTTTGATTGAGGGCTTTTTTATTATGTTGAGAAAGCGAATTTTACCGGCTGAGCCAATAGTTAAGTGGGTAGAAAAAACCGTTAAGATGATATATCTCCCCAATTGAATAACTATTGAATAGCGATTAATAATCGATAATTCGTCATCAAAACCTTCCGACCTTGAACAAGGCCCGTCGTGTAAACAAGTTTCAATATTCGAAAAAACAGAAGTGTTATTTCAGTGAAAATTAGGTGTTATTAAAATCTGCTTACAATGAATAATTTGTTCTAAGCTCTGAATAAAAAACTAGTTTGTTTTAAGTCAAAGAATCGTCCTAGAGTGCATGTAAGCGCTCCGAAAGTTAATTACAAGCCTATTTGGTTTCGGGTAATTTATTTTTACTCATCGCTTACGCATTAATTGTTAATAAACATGCAAACGGCGTTGAGATTTTAAAAATTTATATTCAGCGATTGCTTTTTATCGGTTTGCCATTCTACCGGTGTCGACTGAATTTATTCGGAGTATCCCCTATGACTAAAAAGTGGTTCACTGAAACCGTTGAGAAGACCCAGCAGATGATGGGTGTAGCGCCAGAGCAAGGTTTGTCTTCACAAGAAGCGGCGGAGCGTCAATCTCAGTACGGTAAAAACGAACTTCAAGAAAAGGCAGGAAAATCTGCGCTTGAACTCTTTGCTCATCAATTTAAAAACCCACTGATCTTCATTCTAGGTGTGGGTGCCATTGTTTCCTATTTCACTGGACACTTAGTGGATGCTATCGCGATTACCGCGATCATCTTTATCAATGCGCTTATCGCATTCTGGCAAGAATTTAAAGCTCAGAAAGGGATGGAAGCGCTGCGCCAAATGGCCGCACCGTCTGCACAAGTGAAGCGTGATGGTGAATGGATTGATATTCCAGCTAGCGACATCGTGCCTGGTGATATCTTAAAAATCAGCACAGGTGACATCCTAGCGGCTGACGTTCGTATCTTAGAAGCTAATCGTCTATCTATCGACGAAGCGGCACTGACTGGTGAATCTGAGCCGGTAGATAAAACGGCTAAAGTGATTGACGACGAAACGGTAGGTCTTGGGGACCAGTTAAACATGGGCTTTATGACTACCATGGTTACGTCGGGCACGGGTCTAGGTTTAGTTGTGGCGACAGGTATGCAGACCGAAGTAGGTCACATTGCCGACCTGATGGCGAACACTGAAGAAACTAAGACACCAATGCAAGAGCGTATGGATACCATCGCCAAGACTTTGATGCTAGTTGCGCTTGGCGTTGTAGCAGTAGTGTGTGCGATTGGTCTTTATTATGGCATGCCTTGGCTAGAGATCTTAAATACAGGTATCTCACTGTCGGTAGCCGCTATTCCTGAAGGTCTTCCTACGGTTATCACTATTGTTCTGACCATGGGTTCTACTCGTATGGTGAAGAATAATGCTCTGGCTAAGCAGTTGGCGGCGATAGAGACTTTAGGTTCTACTACAGTTATCTGTTCAGATAAAACAGGTACGCTCACTCAAAACCAAATGCAGGTAATGAAGGCGTATGATGCAAGCGGTCGTTACTGGGAAGTAAGTGGTAAAGGCTTCAGCCCAGAAGGTCAATTTAAGCCGCTATCGCACAGCACAGATGCAAAACAAAGCCCAGAGATGATGAAAGGGCTAGTGGTTGCAACATTATGTAATGACTCTGAATACATCATGGATGGCGACAAGTCGACGGTTCGTGGTAATCCAACAGAGGGCGCCCTGATTGTGGCGGCGGCGAAGGCGGGTCTTAACCAATCTGAGATGCTGACTTCAGGCGGCTATTCAATTGTTGAGAAGTTCCCATTCGACTCTTCTCGTAAGATGGCATCAGTGATTGTTAAAGATCCAGAGGGTAACCATTTCCTAGCGATTAAAGGTGCACCAGATGTGATTCTTCGCAATGCTGCAGGCTTTATGGTTGATGGTATGCCAGTAGACCACACACCAACCGCGACAGACGGCAACTTAGCGCTAGCGGCAAGCCCGAGCGAAGAGATTGTGGCGAACTATGAAGCGGCGATTGAGAACTTTGCTCAAGATGCATTACGTACGCTAGCGGTTGGCTATAAAGCGTTATCTGAAGCTGACCTTGAGCGTGACCATAGCGAGCTTGAGAAAGACATTACTGTGCTTGGCCTATACGGCATCATGGATCCACCGCGTCCTGAAGTACGCGATGCCATTGAAAGCTGCTACCAAGCAGGGGTAAGAACGGTAATGATCACAGGTGACCACGCGCTAACTGCCGCGGCGATTGCTCGTGATATCGGTATCATCCGTAGTGAGAAAGACTTGGTTGTGACGGGGGCAGAGCTCGATGAGATGGACGATGATAAGCTTCGTCAAATCTGTCCAGACGTTGCGGTATTTGCCCGTGTAACGCCAGAGCACAAGTTACGTATCGTTCAAGCTCAACAGTTCAACAACGAAGTGGCTGCGATGACAGGTGATGGTGTGAATGATGCGCCAGCACTGCGCCGCGCAGACATTGGCGTTGCCATGGGTATTACTGGTACGTCGGTTGCGAAAGACTCAGGTGACCTTATCTTACTGGATGACAACTTTAGCACTATCGTGAAAGCGGTACGCCAAGGTCGTCAAATCTTCGATAACCTTCGTAAGTTCATCCGTCAGGCTCTGACAGCGAACGTTGGTGAAGTATCGGTAATCCTGTTCGCATTCTTAATGATGGGCCCAGAAGCTATTTTGCCGCTAACACCATTGATGATTCTATGGATCAACTTGGTATCGGACGGTCTACCAGCACTAGCGTTAGGTGTTGAGCCAGAAGAGAAAGATCTGATGGAGCGTAAGCCTCGCAAACGTAACGAGAGCTTCTTCAGTGACCATCTAGGTACTCGTATCCTGACTCGTGGTCTGGCACTAGGTGGCATGAGCTACATGGCGTTTAACTGGGCACTGACGAACGGTTTCTCAGCGAACTACGCACAGACAATGGCATTTGCGATGCTGGTGTTTGCTCAGCTATGGCACCTATTTGACTCACGTACCTTTACGTCGCTATACCGCAGAAACCCATTCACTAACCCGTATCTACTAGGTGCGGTAGCGGTGTCAGCGATTCTATCGCTAGGGGTTATTTATACCGGTCTAGGTCAGCTAATCTTCAATACGGAAGCGCTAGCAGCAGGTCACTTATTCGGTGTCGTTATGGCAGCATCACTACCGACGCTGGTTATGTCTGCAGTGAAAGAAGCAACGAAGACTAAGTGGGTTTAATCCTTCACTTGGGATAGTAAAAGGGCGCTCTAAAGAGCGCCTTTTTTTGGGTTGGTGGGGCTTTGGAGTAGACCCCTGTCTGCGCAGGGGGGACGGACTTAAAAGTATATTTCCTCAAAATGTTCCGTCATTCCGCTAGCTTCGCAGGAATCTACATACGGCGCACACAACCCTTAAGGATTCACATTGCGACTAATCGGGTTCTGCAACGAGATCAACGTTTCCGTCGATTGTACTTCTTCAATCGCTTGCAGTTTATCGATTAACACGTGCTGCAACTCCTCAATTGAGCGACACATCAGCTTCACGAAGATGTTATATGCCCCTGTGGTGTAGTAGGCTTCAACCACTTCATCCAAGGCATTTAGTTTCTCTAGTGCAGAATGGTAGTCACGCGCAGCGTAAAGGTTAATACCGATAAAACAGCACACGTCGTAGCCGAGTTTTTTGGTATTCACGACCACTTCGGTACCTTCGATAATTCCAGCGGCTTTCATCTTTTCAATGCGCACATGGATAGTGGCAGGGCTGACATCGAATTGCTTCGCCATCTCTGCATAGGGGCGACGGGCATCTTCCATCAGTGTTTTTAGGATCGCTTTGTCGAGGTCATCAAGTCCATTAGTGGCATGCATATCGAGTCCTAGGTTATGGTCGTATTGATGGGGCTAAAGCTTATCACTATTTCCATCTGGTCGTCTTAGTGCGGATCACGGTTATTGGTCACCGTTGCGACTTGAGGTAAACTTGCGCGCTATACCTTAGCCTTATTCGGAGCCTATCTTGCAAATCCAACTTATCTGCGAACATGAGCCACGCCAACAACAGCTACTGGATCTTGCCAGTCGTTGGGGCTTAACGGCGTGCCAATCGTCTGAGTTCGCTCTGGTTTTAACTGAAGAAAGGCTAGAACTACGCAAGTTGGATGAGCCTAAACTAGGCGCTATCTTTGTTGATCTTGCTGGTGGTGCGGTGGCTCATCGTCGTAAGTTTGGAGGTGGCAAGGGACAGGCTATTGCTAAAGCGGCAGGGTTAAATAAAGGTGCGACCCCCACCGTTCTTGATGGAACAGCAGGTCTGGGCCGCGATGCTTTTGTACTAGCTTCTCTGGGCTGTAAAGTACAAATGGTAGAAAGACACCCGGTAGTGGCCGCTTTACTTGATGACGGTCTTTCACGTGCCAAGCAGGACGAAGAAATCGGAGAGTGGGTCAGCGAGCGAATGTCTCTGTTGCACGCATCAAGCTTGGAAGCTTTGGATTCCCTCGCCGATGACAGCCAGTTTGAACGCCCCGATGTCGTTTACCTTGACCCGATGTACCCGCATCCAGAAAACAAGAAAAAATCTGCTCTGGTAAAAAAAGAGATGCGAGTTTTCCAGTCTTTGGTCGGCGCTGATACAGATGCCGATGGGTTACTGGAGCCAGCTCTGAAGCTTGCGACTAAGCGGGTTGTGGTGAAACGTCCTGATTACGCCAATTGGCTGGATGAGAAAAAACCGACAATGGCGATTGAAACCAAAAAAAACCGTTTTGATGTTTATGTCAACGCATCAATGAGTTAACGCTCTTCATTTGTTTATTTGAGTAATTTGCTCGTTGTAACTGGAGCAAGTTACTTGAAACTGCCCGCATTAGACGTTATATCTAACTAAGAATCATTCCTGTTTTCGTTGTCTGGGTGTTGGAGAGTGGTATGAGTAAGCGTCTGTGTAAGTTAAATCGTCGTGATATTAGCGACAACCTCGGTGAAATACACCGATTAGTCACTGAGCCTAAATACCTATGCCGCTCCTGTTCCCGATCTTCTGTGGACAAATCAACGCTGTGCAAGCCTGCCGCGATTCCTCCTGCCTCTTGTCAAAATAAGCCAGTTCACGAGCAACAGCAATGTGGTGTTCTTGCTGAAGCTTTGCCTCAAATTCGCCCTGCTAAGTTGGAAAAGCTCTCAGAGAAAAAAGTCAGCAAAACATCAGTGTTAGAGGCAAATTTGATTGATTCAGAGATGATGGACGTCGTGGACAAAAAAGCGGTAAAACGAGCCAAGAAGGCCCTAAAGGCACAGAAAAAAGCTCAGAAGAAGTTGCTGAAAGTACTCAAGAAGAGCCAAAAGCTCGCTCGTAAACAGAGTAAGTTGGAACAGAAGTATCAGCTCGCGGCCAATGTGGTTGAGAAGCAGGTTGTTAAAGTGCAGCCAGAACAGCTGCACTAGTTTTCTCTAGATGGAAGTCCTAAGCGTTATTGAACTGGGCTTCCGCTCTCGGTTTCACCCACAGTTCGTTGACCACTAACGACAGCAGAATGATTCCGCCTCCAATCGACAGTTTTACTAAATCCACATCGCGATTCCAAATCACAATATTGACGATAAGCCCGGCAGGAACCAATAAGTTATTCATCACGGCTAGCGCCCCTGCATTGACCAGACACGCCCCTCTGTTCCAAATGAAATACCCCAAGCCCGATGCAATTACACCCAAGTAAATCAGCACGCCCCATTGCAGGCTGGTGGTCGGCATCTTGTCAAAACTGCCAAACAGCGCAAAGGCGATCGTTGCCACGATGGTTGCTCCAAAGTAGAAGTAACCAAACACACTATGCTGTGGCAGTTCAACGTCTGCTTGCTCCATCACATATTTATAACCAACCTGTCCAATAGCAAAACAGAGGTTGGCTCCCTGTACCACGAGAAAGCCCGTGATGAAGTTGTCGTTGATACCTGCAAATTTGATAAAGGCAGCGCCAGCCACCGCAATCGCGGCAGTGATAAAATACCAAGGAGAAAAGCGTCCTTTTAGGAAGTCATAGAAAAGTGTTACGTAAATGGGAGTAAAAACAGTGAACAGCAACACTTCAGGTACGGATAGCAATAAGAAGGACTGATAGTAGAAGCAATACATCAAGCCTAGTTGGATACCACCAATGGCCATCAGCTTGGCTTTTAAGGCTCCTGGCACTTGTCTAAAGTTAGTAAAAGGCAAAAAGACTAACGCGGCTAGCACCACACGCATTAGAACTGAGAACCACGAATCCACCTGACCCGCTAGATAGACCCCGATTAGGCTAAAAGAAAAAGCCCAAAGCAGAGTGACAGAATAAAGATAACCCATTGCTTAAACATGTTGTTAATGTGAACGATGGAGCTATTGTAACATCTTTGTGAATCAATACAGATCGGATCAAAAAAGGCTTCTTTCGAAGCCTTTTACTGCAAGTTAGTCCTTAATCGGAACCACTAACATATCGACAGGTGAGGTATTGATAAGCTGGCGAGTCGAAGACAGGATTTTACTCCAGAAATCTTGGTGATGACCACATACCACAAGGTCGACATTGTATTCACCAATGGTATCGCGTAGCTCGTTACTTAAATCACCACTACCTACTAATGAATGCTTAATTGGGTAACCTGCGTATTCTGCGAAATCTCTTAATTGAGTCATCGAGGCTTCCATCGCCTGATGTTGTGTCTCGGCCATGTTTAAATCAATCAGCCCGGTGTACAGCTCGGCATAATTGACATCAATATGGATAAATGAAACCTCTGCATCCAGTGGCTTCGCGAGAGAGACCGCCTTGTCTATGAGCATTTTGCTTTCTTCTGAGAGATCTAATGCGACCATAATATGTTTATAACTCATAACGCACTCCTCCTGACGTTAGTACTATGGAAAACATAGCATTTTCCTCCTTAAAATTATGTTGATGTGATCTCAAATCGTTATCCAAAGTACAAATTACAGGCGGTCATTCGTGATCCTGTGAAGACATATCGCGTTTGAACAGAGAGCCTGTTTTGCGCCAGCTAGAGATGAAAAAGTGGAGTCCATAAAGTTAATTCTCAGCAACAAGACAATAAATTGTGAGCAAAGTCGCCAAAGTTTTCTAGAATCAAAAGTAGCGATTGAGTATCCAGCAGGTTGCGAGTTTGGGTTTGAGATCAGAGACTCCTCAATAAGTTATGTTATAGTGGCGTTAACTTTTGAAATAAAATTAGGAGTCTAGAATGCTTTCTCCAGCAATGGTTCAGCATCTGAATGAGCAAATTAACCTCGAATTCTTCTCATCCAATCTATACTTACAAATGAGTGCTTGGTGTGAAGACAAAGGTTTTGAAGGCGCGGCGCTATTTCTTCGTAAACACGCTGACGAAGAAATGCAGCACATGCACAGACTGTTTACTTATGTGAGTGAGACTGGTGCGTTACCGATTTTAGGTAGCATCGAAGCTCCAAGACATGATTTCGAAAGTCTAGGTGATGTGTTCCGTGAAACTTATAAGCATGAGCAGATGATTACTGAAAGAATCAACAAGCTTGCTCATGTGGCGTTCACCGCTCAGGACTACTCAACGTTTAACTTTCTTCAGTGGTATGTTGCGGAGCAACACGAAGAAGAAAAATTGTTTAAAGGGATCTTAGATAAGCTAGAACTCGTAGGTGAGAATGGTCAGGCGCTATTCTTTATCGACAAAGATTTAGCAGTGTTAGCAAAAGAGGGTTCTTCTTCCATTATGGACGCCCCAGCTGAGTAATCTCAGCGTCTAAAAGTCGACTGTTCGTCTTTTTCTCTTGGGTGTCTAGGAAGATGTAGGGAGGAAAAGATGATCAGTGGAGACACTATTCTATTAGCATTGATGCTCATTACCTCAGTCAATATGGCGAGGTATCTGACAGCACTACGCGCACTTATATTCATCATGCGTGAAGCGCATCCGTTGCTCTATCAGCAAGTGGATGGACGAGGCTTCTTTACGGCGCACGGCAATATGTCGAAGCAAGTGAGACTGTATCACTATCTCAAAACTAAAGAATACCTCCACCACCACGATCCAGTGTTTACCGGAAAGTGCGACAGAGTGCGTGAGCTGTTTGTACTTTGCTGTGCGCTTATTGGTGTCACCTTGTTTGCTGGATTTTTGCTTTAACGACAAAGCATTACGGCACCTTTTATAAGGTGAGATTGAGGTAACACAAGGATAAGGCGTTGTCGCGAACCGGGCTAATGGCTCCGGGGAGTTGGCTTTATTTAATGAAGTCGCTAAAATAGCGCCAAATTGTCGAAAGGATGTGCAATCAGCACATCCTTTTTTTATTGAAATTCTTGTCGGAACGTCGTGATGAGTCAAAAAGTAGATGTGGTTGTTATTGGTGCTGGTGCTGCAGGTTTAATGTGTGCAGCAGAAGCGGGAAAACGTGGGCGTAGTGTGCTCGTGCTTGATCACGCCAAAAAACCAGGTCGAAAAATTCTTATCTCTGGTGGTGGTAAATGTAATTTCACCAACTACGACGTTTCTGCCAGTAACTATCTGTGTAGCAATCCACACTTTGTGAAATCGGCCCTGTCTCAGTATACCAACTGGGATTTTATTGCCATGGTGAGCAAATACGGCATTGAGTTTGAAGAGCGCGATCACGGCCAACTGTTCTGTTTAGAGTCGGCAAAAGATATCGTCAAGATGCTGCTGTCAGAATGTGAAACACCGAATATTCGCTTCCGTTATCAAACCGACGTACACAGTATTGAGAAGACGGAGTCCGGTTTCTCTTTGCACGCTGATACTGATGTTATCGAATGTGAATCATTGGTTGTCGCTACTGGTGGGTTATCGATGCCTAAACTGGGGGCAACCCCGTTTGGTTATAAGATTGCTGAGCAGTTTGGTCTCGAAGTAAAACCTACAACTGCGGGTTTAGTGCCATTTACTCTGCACAAGGAAGACAAAGAGGATTTTGCGGAGCTATCGGGTATTGCGGTACCTGCGGAGATTACCGCTAATGACGGCACTTTGTTTAAAGAAGCCTTGCTGTTTACTCACCGTGGTCTGTCTGGACCGTCAGTGCTACAGATTTCTTCTTTCTGGAAGCCGGGTCAAAGTGTGTCGGTTAACCTAGCTCCAGAAGCGGATATTGATGAACTGCTTGCTCGTTCGTTGGAAAAGCACCCAAATCAAAGCTTGAAGAATACTCTGGCACGTGTGCTTCCTAAACGTTTAGTGGAAGTGCTTATTGAGCGCAAAGTATTTGCAGACAAACCATTGAAGCAGTACCACGCCAAAGAGTTGGTGGCAATTCGCGAAGCATTAGAGCACTGGAAAATCGCACCGAATGGCACTGAAGGGTATCGAACGGCTGAGGTGACGCTTGGCGGTGTGAATACCGATCATCTCTCTTCTAAAACGATGGAATGCAAATCGATCCAAGGTTTGTTCTTTATTGGCGAAGTCATGGACGTCACAGGCTGGCTTGGTGGCTACAACTTCCAGTGGTGCTGGTCTTCCGGTTTTGTAGCTGGTCAGCACGTTTAATTAGCCACCCTTATTCAGCATTCTCTCCCGTTGGGCTTCTACACATTTAGAGAAGTCCATCGTGTACTAACTCTCATCTTCAACTCTCTTTATCCTATCTAAAAATGTGATGCACTTAAAAGACCTTACTTTTAAAGGGGTAATTGGAGAAAATAATTCTCCAATTTTGGTTTTTGATAGTAAATAAGGTAAAAAAAATCTCTAACAAAGCTCGTATAGTGTACCTATTCGCTTAAAAGCATATCAGCCTGAAACGCTTGTTGAACGGGTTGAGATTCATAATTTTCGGTCTTGGAATTCTGAGGCTTGGTGAGTATAGGTGTATTTATGAGAACTGAACTTTGGGATGGTTTTACCCGCTTAATTAAAAAAGAAGTCGTACCTGCATTGGGTTGTACTGAGCCAGTATCGGTTGCACTAGCTAGTGCGATTGCCGCTCAAAAGCTTGCTGGAGATATCCAGATGATCTCGGTCCATGTTTCTCCTAACTTAATGAAAAATGGTATGGGTGTTGGTGTTCCAGGCACTGGAATGGTTGGGTTGTCGATCGCGGCCGCTATCGGTGCCGTGGCTGGTGAGCCAGAGGCTGGGCTTGAAGTTCTCAAAAATATTACGCCAGAAGATGTGACTCAAGCGAAATCATTGCAAAGTGCAGTGACGGTCGAAGTAGCCGACGTGCTCAACATTATTTATGCCAAAGTCGTGGTCAGTGATGGTGAACATCGCGTCGCTGTGACCATTGCAGACAGCCATACTAATGTAGTGTCGATTGAAGAGGATGGCTTAACCACTTACATCAATACACAAGAGCAAGAGGCAGAAACAGCTTCTGAGCCAACAGAAAGTCCAATGAAAGATGCTTGTGCACAGGACATTTTTGACTTTGCTCTGAATGCGCCGTTAGAAAGCATCAGCTTTATTGAGCAAGCCTATCAGCTGAACAATGACCTATCCCATGAAGGGTTAAGCCAAGACTATGGTTTGCAAGTTGGCGCTACATTTAAGCGTAATGTCGACAAAGGTTTGCTTGCTAAAAGCTTGATGACGGACGTACTTTGTCGAACTTCGGCTGCGTCGGATGCTCGTATGGATGGTGCGATGAAGCCAGCGATGAGTAATTCGGGTTCGGGAAATCAAGGTATTTCCGCAACAATGCCTGTTGTGGTAGTAGCTGAGCATGTGCATGCTGACCGAGAAACCATGATTCGAGCACTGATGTTATCTCATTTAATGGCAGTCTATATTAAGAGCTATCAACATAAATTGTCGGCACTATGCGGAGCGACAACCGCTTCGATGGGAGCTGCGGCCGGAATGACATGGCTTCTCGGTGGTAACTTCAAACAAATTAGCGATGCGATATGTAGCATGATTGGTGACGTGGCAGGCATGATTTGCGATGGTGCGAAAACCAGTTGCGCTATGAAGGTCTCATCCTCTGCTGGTGCTGCTTTTAAGGCGACATTGATGGCGTTGGATGGTATTCGCGTAACAGGAAACGAAGGCATTGTCTCAGAAAATGTGGATGAGTCTATTCGTAATCTTTCTAGTCTTGCAAATGGCGCGATGACTCAGACTGATGTTCAAATTCTAGAGATCATGGTGAACAAGTAACGCTCTTTGGTGCCCAAATTGCTCTATGTGTTGATACGTAAAAATAAGCTAAATTGAATACAATAAAAGGCCAATGCTTCATTGGCCTTTTTTACTTTTCTTGTAGGGTTGTTTTCTTCAGCCTAAAACCACCTTCTTTCCTCTCTTTATGGAGCGTATATTCGTGCTTAATAGCATGTTAGTAATATTTGTTATTAACGTTATTTTCTGTGTAATTGTTGAATTTATATTGCAAAGAAATACCTATAAGTAGATTTTAGAACAAATTTCATAAAAGGGTTTATTATTCTTATTTGAAATAAAAGGCTTTTTATATATTGTTATTTATTATTAGTGCAGATATAAAATAAGAGGAAATTGGTTCGGTTATTTATTTTTGGTTATTTTATTTCTTATTGTGTGATCTTGTTCAACTTGAAGGACATATTAGTTAACGTTTTTATTGTTGTTAAATATTGTGCTATGTCACAAATATGCATTGTTTAAAGTTGGGTTTTATTGATTGTAATCAAAGTGAGAAATTGTTTTTGTGCGGTGTCTCTATGAGTAGAATTATATTCTAATTATCTATTTTAATTTAAGAAAAGGAAAAAAATTTTCTCATATTGTTAATGTACTCTCTAAAAATCATCTAAGTTCCACTTAGAAAATAACAAAAAAATAGAACAATAATTAATTCCAAAACGGAGACGTACAATGACACAGATTAGTGATGGCATCGAGCTAAGAGAGCAAGAAACGCCTTACGAAAAAGCAGGAATGTCGCTGCAAGAATGGCAAAAAGCCATTAAATTCGATAGCGTAGATATTGGTTGGATTGTGATGAGTATCGGCATGGCTATTGGTGCTGGTATCGTATTTCTTCCGGTTCAAGTCGGGGTAATGGGACTTTGGGTTTTCTTACTCTCTTCGGTTATTGGTTACCCTGCTATGTACTTATTCCAGAAGCTGTTCATTAATACATTGGCTGAATCAAAAGAATGTACTGACTATCCGGGAGTCATTACTGGCTATTTAGGCAAGAACTGGGGTATGGCTTTAGGTGCATTATATTTCATCATGCTAGTTATCTGGGTGTTAGTTTATTCCCTAGCAGTGACTAATGACAGTGCATCATACCTGCATTCATTTGGAGTGACAGAAACGAAGTTAAGCGATAATGTTTTTTATGGATTAGCACTTATTTGTGTGCTTTCTTTTATCGGCTCTAAAGGTGAAAAGCTGTTGTTTAAACTGTCTGGGTTTATGGCTGTAACGGTCCTCTCACTGGTTGCACTAATGGGTGTGCTTTTGGTTGCAAGATGGGATTTTAATAATATTCCAGCGGTGGGCAATATAGGCCCTATGATTAAAGATGCCATTATTACTCTACCATTTACGCTGACCTCAATTTTATTCATCCAGTCTCTTAGCCCGATGGTGATTTCTTATCGCTCTCACGAGAAGTCTATCGAAGTTGCGCGTTATAAAGCGACCCGTGCGATGAAGATTGCCTTTGCGATTCTCTTTGTTATCGTATTCTTCTTTGCTGTTTCCTTTACGTTTGCTATCAGCCAAGACCAAGCGGCTGATGCAATGAACCAAAACATTTCTGCGTTAGCGATTATTGCTAAATACTTCCCAGGCAGCTGGGCGACCATTGCTGGTATCGTAATCAATATCTTTGCTGTTGTGACGTCTTTCTTCGGCGTATTCTTGGCATTCAAGGAAGCGTGTACTGGTTTGGCTATGAATGTGATTCTACGTAAATACGATGAGTCTCAAGTAGATGCTAAATTGATCAGCAAGTTGGTTACTGTTTTCATTATTTTACTTGCTTGGGGTGCTATCGCCATCAATGCTCCAATCCTATCATTTACTTCGATTTGTAGCCCTGTGTTTGGTTTGGTTGGCTGTTTGATTCCAGCGTACTTGGTGTATCAAGTCCCGCACTTAGCGAAATATAAAGGCATGGCGACCAATATGATTATCGTAACGGGTATCCTGCTTTGTATCTCTCCGTTCTTAGCGTTCTTGTAATCAAATACATAATTATACGCTAGCCTAAAAAAACGCCGAGCATTGAGCTCGGCGTTGCTGTTTTTACATTATCCATTTCCACCAAATGAATAAGGCGAGGAAACCGAACAAATAGATTAAGCCTAGAATTGACAGTGCTTTTAGCTTACTGCCCATTTGGAGAGCTGTCGGTAGCTCCGTTTTAGAGACAAGAATGTAGTTCAAAAGAGCAAAAATAGGCGTCGTCACAAAGGCCATGATCATCGCAAAGTTGAGCATTGGCATTAGCGCTTGAGCAAAGAAGGCGATGATAGAGATCGCGACAATAGAAACCACGATGACCCAGGCTTGATAAGTCTTCGGATTTTCTTCCGTTTGATTTTGTAGCAGACGTTGTGACTCCGCGATTGCGCGTGAATAACCGTCGATCACCGTGATAGTACTACCAAAGATACAGAAGAAGGCGATGACCGCAATTAGATAACGAGACCATTCACCGATGGTCGAAGCATACATGCTCACCAACTGATGGGAAAATCCTACGCCTGATGCTGAAAGCTCAGTACCAGAGCCATGAATTACCAAAGCACCTAAGGCGACAAAAACAATCGCCAATACTACTGTACCAATATAACCGACGTTGAAATCAAACAGAGCAGACTCAGCAGTTACTTTTTGTTTCTTACACTGACTCTTGAGCCACATAGATGTGATGCTAGAAATCTCAATTGGAGCAGGCATCCAACCCATGGTAACCACAATGAAGCCAATGGCGGCAATCGTCCAAGGAGAAGGGGATTGATAATCTGCCGGAGCTACACTGCCGTTAGAAGCGGCGATAACGACAGCTGTAACCGTCGCAACGGTGAGTGTTGCCATGATGGCTTTTGACAGCCCATCCAATGCCCTGTAGTGCCCTGCAAACAGAATTGCTACACAAGTCACTAAGACCACGCCACATAGAGCTAACGAAGGTAGTTCAAAAGGTAGGAAATAACCAAGTAGGCTGGCACTGAATAGTAGAAGCGCTGCGGTGTTTACCACTGCAGAAATAACATTGAGAATCGTGAAGACCCAAAGGTAGCCGCGACCAAGTCCCGCGTAGCCTTGAATAAGGCTATCACCAGTACCTACGGTATATTGAACACCTGCTCGGAAGAATGGGTATTTAAATAGGTTTACGAGCAGAATGAGTGCAGCTAATTGCCAACCATAAATAGCACCTGCTTTGGTTGAAGCGACGAGATGTGAACCGCCAACGGCAGCGGCAGCCATCATAATACCGGGGCCAAGTGAACGAATTAATTGAGAGATGCCGGGACGAGCGGCACTGGATGAAGGAATGGAGTTATCCATAAAGCATTTCCTTTGTCATTATTATCCGTAGAGGGAGTGTTGGGCTGTATCTAAATATTTACACTTTGATTATTAATTTATTTAGTGCGCTTACATTTCTACAGGTTTTTTAGAGTGATGCAATGCCAAAAAGGCCATGTCATTTTCCAGTTTGGAGTTAATGATTGTTTTGGTGGTTTTTTCTGGAGTTTTATGCTGATAAAGAGAGGGGCGGAAAAGGTTCGTTTTTGAGATCTAGGTAAAAAAAGTATGAAAAAAACGGCTGATGATGCAGTAAACCAAACGTTTAAAACGCTTGGTTTACTGCAGTTGATAAGCGGAGTGAAGTTATGCTTTGCGTTTGATTTGCTGAACAACTAGTCCGATAACAATCAGTACTAAGCCAACTAACGTGGATGGATGTATTTCTTCGCCGATAACATATGCTAGCAACATCAAAGAAATAAACGGTGATGCAAATATAAGGTTACTTATACGAGCGGTGTTCTGTGTTAGTTTCAGAGCACTTAGCCATAAGACAAAGGTTATGCCCATCTCAAATAGACCCACATAAGACACCGCGAGCCAACCTTTGATGCTGATGGTTGACCACGCTGCGCCTTCATAAAGTGCGACGGCAAAGGCAAACGGTAGTGCGACTAAAAAACCGAGTAACACACCAACAACAGGGTCGGCGGTATTGCGAGTATTTAAGATCCAATAACCCGCCCAAAGTAGAGTAGAAAGCAGGGCTAAACCGACGCCAGCAGGACTATCGAACTGTAATCCCAGTACATCGCCTTTAGTGGCGATAACCACAACACCTAAATAGCCCAACGCACATGCAAACCAGTCTTGAGGGCGAATTTTCTGCTTTAGAAAAACGGCGGCCATTAAGGTCAAGGTAATGGCCCAACTGTAGTTGATGGGCTGAGCTTGCGAAGCCGGTAGCAAGTCGTAAGCTTTGAACAAAATTAGGTAATATGCTAGCGGGTTAATCAAACCAAGTAGCAGATAATAAAATGGGTTTGAGACAAAGGTGGTCTTTACTTGCGACAAGGTACCTTGAAATGCGCAGACTGCGACTAAGGCAAGGGTTGAGGCGAATGAGGCTGCTGCGACCATTTGTGCTGGTGTGAATTCAGCTAAAGTCAATTTAAATGCCGTCGCGACTGTTGACCACAGGAGGACAGCGGACAATCCGAAGATGATTGCCTTGCGTTCGTTATGCATGAAAGTGAGTCTGGGTGAATAGGTTAGAATGTCAGCATCTTACCAGTGAATAAGGTGATGGGAACAAGCAATTTTTAGATTGTTAGCTTAGTCACAGCGAAATCAAGGGGGGCAGTGGTGTTAAGTCGATAAGCGGTGCTTGCTGCCAATGGGTTTCGCTGGCAAACAGCCACATTGTCGTCACGCGATCTTGTCTTAGTGAATTCACGTCGACTAATGCCAATAGAGCATAAAACCGGTGAACGTAGTGTGTGGTCTCAGTGGGTAATCGTAAATCTGAAAATTGCCGACTACCCGCTCTTTTGATGGCTCGCTGTACACGCCCTTCACCTGCGTTGTAGGCGGCGAGAGTCAGGTTAATATCACCGTCAAACTTGTTATACAGAAAGTCGAGATATTGCATCGCCGCATGTGTGCTCGGCGCTATCTCAAAACGTTGGTCGTGCTGCTGAGTCACTGTGAGCCCAAAACGTTTCGCAGTAGCCGGCATTAGCTGCCAAAGCCCGGCTGCTTTTGCAGGCGAAATAGCTTTAGGGTTATAGGAGGACTCAAGCATGGGAACTAAAACTAAACTGTCTGGCAGAGAACGCTTAGAGAGCTGTTTGAAGATCTCATCGACCAAAGGGTTGAATTCTTCAAACTTCTTCATGATCTGTTTTTGGTAAGGCTTTAGAGTGTCTAAATGGGGCTGGATTGCACTCTCTGGCGGCCGACTATTCGCATGACTAGGACGAAACCAGAGACACGCAAAGATAATTCCCACCCATAATAGTAAGTGGTAACAGTAGATGTTGCGGTTCAGGTTACCTGACATGTTCCCCATAACAGTGTTGTTCTTGCCCTGTTAACTCCCCGAGTAACTCATGGAAAGCGGCCGAACTTTGTCCATTGTCATGATTGTACTTTTGACACTCTTTAATCAGCGCCTCTAGAATTTGCCATTGCTTGGCAATACTATCGGACAGCTTGGCTGGCAGAGCGCGAATGAGCTTTTTAGCTCCGTTTTCAGAACATGGTAGTTGCAGTTGTTGCAACGTGTGGCTGCGTTTACTGGCATTGCTTCCTAGTTGCTTGAGAACTGGCAGTTGGTTATGAATATTGTTACTCAATGCTTCACCATCAAACTTTAAGTACAGCGCTTTTTGATGCTGTAGCAGTGCCAATAGCTTGCGATAAAGCTTGATGTCTTCAGAGATTGAAAGTACAAATTGCTGGACTAGCTCTGTCCTTGTTGCTGCCATTTAGTTGCCCTCTTGCTGAGACATAGCCCATTAAATAACGGCTAAGACTCATGTCCTGTATGAAAACGCATTACTGCTTGTGATAACGCTTTGACGTCTAGTCCCAACTCACCTTTCGCCAGTGCATTACGAACTGCCTCAACCTTTGCCATATCGACATTCGGCATTGCGGCAAGTTCGGCTTGGGCTTTATCCAATGCTGCTGTATTGGCATTAAACGCCGACTCAGAAACGGTCTTGCGCGTCGGAGCTTCAGTGGTCTGTGTTTTAGATTGATTAAAGTTGGTTTGAGGGACGTGCCCACCGGCCACCTTGTCGATTTTCATTGCTATGTTGTCCTGTCGCTGTGTCGTTAACAGTATAGGGCGGCAAAAGTGAAGGCAGTATTAAATCTGCCTTGATGAATTTGGGTCTTTTTATTTTTTTACAGCAGAAATCCGATTTGATTCGAGCACTAAAATCGAAAATTGTTATCTTGAGCCAGAAATTAGAACTGAGTGTGAACTTGGTTCAAACCTGTTACCACAGCTCGAATTACTTTCTTAGATTGGCTATTTTGCACCTCGATTTGCTTCCCAGCTCCACCGGTTTCCAACGCAATGCCTTTCGTGCTGGCATTGAATTTTCCTTTTGCTGCAATGATGACGACTTCATTGCCCTTCTCGACGAGCGGGGGCTTGACCACGAAGCTGGCATCAATGATTTGCCCTGTTCGCATACGGCGAGAGACTTGGTTGCCAATGATTTGTGATAAATCGGCAACGAAATGAACGGCGCGATTGAGAGTGCGAGTTTCCAGTTGTACTGATGCAGCAGTGATCTGAGTGTCTCGATTTAATGTTTGACTGGCGACGGCCACAGGCAGCGATAAGGTCACTTTGGCGCTGGTATTGATGCGCCAGTCGTTGTGACCATCTTGGCATTGCACACTGCGTCTTAAGTTGCCTACAGGCAGTGCCTGACTATCTCGGCTTGTGATAATCAATGGTGCTTGGCATTTCGCTAAATGTTTTGCTGACTCTGGAACGAACATCACCAGATTGGTTTCGTAGTGTTGCCAGTTTTGTCTCTGGGCGGTGCGTTCGATCTCCGCCAAGACGGACTGTTGTACTGCCACTTCCACGTCTTGTGGCGTCATTTTTTGCTGAATTTCGGCCTGTGAAGGTAAAGTAAGCAGCAGCAAAAAAGCACTTCCTAGCCACTTCCTCATCCCACGTCTTGCTTCCGTAAAACGGAAGTTCCATTTCCTGATAAATATGTAAGTCATTGTTTTTGTTTTATAAAAAAATTGGCACATATCTTGTTATTTCCCTTGGTACTTCGCCCATTTAAGGACAAGAGACATGGCAATCAGTTTTGATAGTGCATTGGGGGTTCACCCACAAGCACTCAACTTTCGGGTTCAGCGTACCAAGGTGCTTGCTAGTAACTTAGCAAATGTCGATACCCCTGGATACCTAGCCAAAGACTTGAGTTTTACCACCGTGATGAAGCAAGCCAATCCAAATGGTGTGCATACGCCAACACCAAAATTGGACATTGCGACGCAATACTCAGTGCCTTACCAAAACAGTAAAGACGGCAATACCGTTGAGCTCGGTGTAGAGCAAGCCAAGTTCACCCAAAACAACATGGATTTCCAAACCAGTCTGACCTTTATGAATATGAAATTCAGTGGTTTGGCTAAAGCGATAGAGGGACGCTAATCATGTCATTCACTGATATCTATTCCATCGCAGGCTCTGCGATGACGGCGCAAACTGTGCGATTGAACACAGTGGCAAGTAACTTGGCAAACGCTGATGCCGTGTCGGCTAACCCAGATGATGCTTACAAAGCGTTAAAGCCAGTATTTGCCACGGTATACAGTCAAACTCAACTTGCCGCGGGACAAAATGTGTATCCGAATGCGGAAGTGCGCATTGTTGATGTGGTGCAAAGTGATGCCAAAGCCGATCAGCGTTTTGAACCGAATAACCCGCTGGCAAATGAAGAAGGCTATGTGTACTACCCAGGTGTCGATGTGGTGGCGGAAATGGCCGATATGATGTCGGCAACTCGCAGCTTTGAAACCAACGTTGAAGTGCTGGCTAATGTGAAAAGCATGCAGCAAGGCTTGTTGAGACTAGGAGAAGGACGCTAATGAGTATCGCGCAATTTACCGCTCTGGATACGGACACGGCGGTTGCGAGTCAAAGTAATGCTGGTATCGCGGCCAACCCACAAGACATGAACAGCGCAACGTCACTGCAAAATGAGTTTATCACCTTGATGGTGGCGCAGATTCAAAACCAAGACCCACTGAACCCATTAGACGGCACTGAGTATGTCAGCCAATTAGCACAGTTTTCACAGGTACAGAGTACCGAGAATATGTCGATGCTGATGCAAAACAGTATGGTACTGCTGGATAACATGCAGGTGCTTTCCACGGCAGGGCTAGTGGGGCAAACCGTGTATGTCAGTGGTAATGAAGTGGAGTTATCGGACGGGATACAAAGCGGCCGCGTTGAGCTGGCGCATTCATCCAATCAAGTGACCTTAGTTGTAGAAGACGAGTTCGGTCAGAAAACCAAAGTACCGCTTGGCGCACACCCTGCGGGAGACGTGGATTTTTCAATCAACCCTGAAGAGTTGGGTCTTAAGCCCGGTAAGTATTCGATATCGGTAGAGGTTCAAGAAGGTCAGGCGGACCCTAACTTATTGCTTGCCGGTGAAGTGAAGCAAGTACGAATTCCAAGTAACGGAGGCGCAGCCATGGTGAATATCGCTGGTGTTGGCAACGTGCCTTTCTATCAAATCAGTCAGTTTGGTGCCTAGCGCCTACGCTCATCGCACAACAACGTGCTGAGACACATTATCAGAATTAGAGGACATTATGAGCTTTGATATCGCATTAAGTGGCTTGGACGCTACTAACACTCAGCTTAATACCATCAGCCACAATATCGCTAACGCATCGACTTACGGTTTTAAAGAAGCGCGCACAGAATTCTCTGCGGTGTATAACGGTATGCAAGCCGGAGGGGTAGAAGTCGCATCCATCTCGCAAAACTTTGATAAGAACGGTTCGGTTTCGGGAACAGGTCGTGCTATGGACTTGGCCATCAATGGTAATGGCTTCTTCGTCACTAAAGACCATATGGGACAAACGCTGTATACCCGTGCGGGCGTATTTGGTACCGATAAAGACAACTATGTGGTTGGTAATACGGGAGCGAAACTGCAAGGTTATGGTGTTGATAGCAACAATAATCTACTGACGGGCTCAGTGGGTGATCTGAAGATCAGTACTTCATCACTAGCCGCACAAGCGACTGATAAGTTGGACTTCGTGGCTAACTTTGACGCCAGCTCAAAAATCGTCGATCAAACGGTGAATCCTTTTGACCCAGCAGATCCAGATTCTTTCAACTCATCATATACCTCCAAAGTTTATGACTCATTAGGCAACTCGCATACGGTGACTCAGTACTTCACTAAGACTGCAGACAATACTTGGGAAGTGAATGTTCAGGTTGACGGTGGCAGTACGCCAGCACAAACGGTTCCGGTTACCTTCAATCCGGATGGCACACTAGCCTCGCCAACGGGCAGTTTTAACGTTGCGTTTCCTGCGGCAGGTGCGAATGCCATGAGCATCGATATTAGCCTCGAAGGTAGCACTCAGTTTGGAGCGGCATTTGGTGTGAGTACCAACAATCCCAACGGTTACACCTCTGGTGAATTAGCAGGCGTACGCGTTGAAGATAACGGTATGGTGTTTGCGACCTACACCAATGGTCAATCTCAGCTGCAAGGACAAGTGGTGTTAGCCAACTTTGCCAACCCTCAAGGGCTTGCGAAAACTAATGGTACCGCATGGACTCAAAGTTATGGCTCAGGGGCGCCAGTCATGGGCACCCCTGGCTCTGGTGTGTTAGGCGACCTAACGCCGGGTGCATTGGAAGGCTCGAACGTTGACCTGACCTCTGAGCTTGTGAACTTGATGACAGCACAGCGCAACTATCAAGCTAACGCTAAAACCATCTCAACGTCTGACAAGCTCACTCAAGCTCTGTTTAACGCAGTATAAGGTGTAGAGCATGGATAGCTTGTTATTCACAGCAACCACAGGGGCGAGCCGAGTACTCAAAGCGCAACACGTTCGCTCCAACAACTTATCGAACGCGGACACTGCAGGTTTTCGCGCAGATATGGAACGCGTTAAAAGCATTCCCCTACAAGGTTCTGGTTTTGATGGCCGCACTATGGTGGTCACCAACTCGGCAGCGACACGCTTTGATGCTGGCGATGTGGTGAAAACGGGCCGAGCGCTAGACATTGCCATCATGGGTGAAGGCTACATCAGTGTACAAACCCCTACCGGCAATGAGGCATACACTCGTGCCGGTAACATCAAAGTCGATGAACTGGGTGCGATGAGCATCAATGGTTTTGCCGTGGTTGGTGATAATGGCCCGATGGTACTGCCTGAGTTCCAAAAGGTAGAGATCAGTGAACGTGGTCGTGTTTCGGTGATTCCTCCAGGCGGTGGTGCCGAAGTGGAAGTAGGCACATTGAAGTTGGTCAAACCGGATATGAATCAACTGCAAAAGGAAAGCGATAGTTTGCTGCATAGCCTTGATGGCCAACCTTTTGCCGCTGATCCAACGGTAAACCTTGCCCCGGAACATATCGAAGGTAGTAACGTGTCAGCCATTGATGAGCTGCTTAGCGTTATGTCACTTACCAGAAACTTTGAGATGCAAATCCGCATGATGAAAACGGCGGAAACCCTTGCGCAATCCGGCAACAAATTAATGAGTGCGAGCTAATCGCTCGCGCCAAGGAGTAAACCATGCATTCAGCATTATGGGTCAGTAAAACAGGGATGGCCGCCCAAGATACAAAAATGACGGCGATTTCCAATAACCTTGCCAACGTTAATACCGTAGGCTTCAAACGCGATCGAGTGGTGTTTGAAGACTTATTTTATAGCATTCAGCGCCAGCCAGGCGCGCAAGTCGACCAAGTGAACCAACTACCGACTGGGGTTCAGTTAGGTAGTGGTGTGCGTGTGGTGGGCACTCAAAAAGTCTTTACTCAAGGCAGCGCGCAAAACACAGGGCAAGACCTAGACCTAGCTGTGATGGGACAAGGCTTTTTCCAGATTGAAAACTCTGATGGCCAGATCATGTATACCCGAAATGGTCAGTTCCATGTCAATTCAGAAGGTCTGATGGTAAACAGCCAAGGTTTGCCATTGGAGCCTCAAATTCAGATTCCCGATAACGCTTTGACACTCTCTGTTGGGGTTGATGGCACGGTGACGGCGACCACGGCAGACGGTCCTGCGCCACAGGATCTAGGACAAATCACCCTAGCGAAATTTGTTAACCCAGCAGGTCTAGAAGCCATTGGCGGCAACTTGTTTAAAGAGACCGAAGCCAGCGGGCAAGCAGAAGAGCTGATTGCCGGTGAAGAAGGGGCGGGCAGTATCAAGCAAGGCGCATTAGAAGGCTCAAACGTGCAAGTAGTGGAAGAGATGGTCGATATGATCACCACCCAACGCGCTTATGAAATGAACGCCAAGGTGGTCTCGGCTGCCGATGACATGCTGAAGTTCGTCGCACAAGCGGTGTAGGTTAGTAAAGTTGGGAATTAACGGAAAAGGGATAAGTGGTATGAAATGGCTTTCTCGCTGGGGAGTGGTAATTGGGCTACTCGTGCTTACTGGCTGTGCAGCTCGACCAGAGTTTGTACCACCAGAGCCGGATGAACAAAAGTATGCACCGCCTGAGCTCAATTACGCGCTGCCACAAGCAACGGGAGGAAGCCTCTATCGCCATCAATATAACTTAACCTTATTCCAAGACCGTCGAGCGTACCGAGTGGGTGATGTACTGACGATTTTGCTGGTGGAAGAAACGCAATCGAGCAAGAAAGCGGATACCAAATTCGGCAAGACGTCTAAAGTGGATTTTGGTGCGGCAACCGTTGGTGGAAACACCTTTGACGAGACGGCGGTGGGTCTTAATGGCAGCCGAGCTTTTGATGGCAGTGCCGCTAGCTCCCAAGGTAATAAGTTAGAAGGCGCTATTACGGTCACGGTACATGAAGTGATGCCCAATGGCGTACTTAAAATTAGCGGTGAGAAATGGATTCGTCTTAACCAAGGCGATGAATTTATTCGCGTCACGGGCATTATTCGTGCCGACGATGTGGACCGTTACAACCAAGTGTTTTCTCATCGCATAGGGGATGCGCGCATCACCTACTCTGGACGTGGTGCTTTAGCTGACAGCAACTCTGCTGGTTGGCTCACTCAGTTCTTTACCAGCCCATGGATGCCGTTCTAATGACTCAACAACGCTATTTCTTTACTTCAATTCTACTGGCATTTGCTCTCGGTATGATGTCATCAGCCAGAGCCGAGGTAGAAATCCCAATTATGGATCTGGTGGACGTACAGGGTGTGCGCACTAACCAGCTTGTTGGTTATGGTTTGGTTGTGGGTCTTGACGGCCAAGGGGACCGAAACCAAGTGAAGTTTACCGCTCAGTCTATCACCAATATGCTGCGCCAATTTGGGGTACAAATCGGTGATGATGCGAATCCAAAATTGCGTAACGTCGCCTCGGTGAGTGTCACTGCTTCGGTGGACCCGATGGCAGGCCCTGGGCAAATGTTGGATATAGTGGTCTCGTCAATTGGTGATGCCAAAAGTTTACGTGGAGGCACGTTACTCTTAACGCCATTGCGAGGTGTGGATGGTGAAGTCTACGCAGTTGCTCAGGGTAATGTGGTGGTTGGAGGTGTGTCTGCTGAAGGACGCAGCGGTTCTAAAATCGCGGTAAATACGCCCACCGCAGGACGAGTGCCTAATGGCGCAACCTTAGAACGTGAGATCCCGTCGGACTTTAACTCTCGTTCTCAAATCACGTTGAATCTACGTAAAGCCAGCTTCACCACGGCAAAGAATATCGCTCGTGAAATCAATGGTACGTTTGGTCCAGATGTGGCCATTGCTATCAACAAAGTGCGCGTCGATATGCGCGCGCCAAAAGATACTCAGCAGCGTGTGACCATGATGTCGATGCTAGAAGAAATGAGTGTTGTAGAGGGACGCAAACCTGCTCGAATCGTCTTTAACTCGCGTACCGGCACGGTTGTCGTAGGACAAAACGTAAAAGTGACAGAAGCAGCGGTAAGCCATGGCAACCTAACGGTATCGATTACTGAGTCTCAACAAGTGAGCCAACCGAATGCTTTCGCTGACGGTGACACGGTTGTGGTCGATCAATCGAAAATTGATATCAGTGAAGACCAAGCGCAAATGGTGATCTGGCCTGAAGGGACAGAGCTCAACACCATTGTGAATGCCGTCAACAGCTTAGGGGCAACCCCAACCGATTTGATGTCCATTCTACAGGCCTTGCATGAAGCGGGTGCGCTCAATGCTGAGTTGGTAGTGATCTAGGAGAGTGTGATGAAAATAGATGCGATGAATGACAGCACGAGAATTAATAGCATGCTCTATCACGATAATGCCGCTCTGACCAACATTAAACACAGTGCCGATGAGCAAAGTGCACTAAAAGAAGTCGCAGGGCAGTTCGAAGCCATGTTCTTGCAAATGGTACTGCGCCAAATGCGCAGCAGTAGTGACGTACTGGCAGATGAAGACAGCCCTTTCTCGTCGCAGCAACATGGCGTGTTTCGAGATATGCATGATGGACAATTGGCTATCGAACTTGCCAAAAAGCAGAATTCTGGCATTGCCGATATGCTGGTGAAACAGCTAAGCCCTACTCAAGCGTCAGCCTCGAACCTCGAGGTGCAGTTCGACCCTAGCTTAACACGCACCCTAGGGTCGGCTAACGATATGGAAGCAAGTTCACAGGTTAGCACAACAGCTTCGCTTCACAGTGACGATGTGATTAATGGCATCGATCATTCCGTCGCCTTCACTATTCAGTCCCCAAGCGAGGCGGCCACGACCATGGCGTTTTCTCAGCCTCTTATTAGAACAACGGAGCTCTAGTTATGAACCTCGTCAATATTGCGCTTTCAGGCATGAATGCCAACCGAGTGGCATTGGATGTGACCGCTCAAAACGTCGCCAATATTAATACGCCGGGATACAGCCGTCAGCAAGCGGTGATGGCGTCGTTGGCTGGGGGGAAATACGATAAAACTAACCCCGGAATGGGGGTGGAAGTGACCAGTATTCGCCGAGTGACCGATCAATATTTGGTGAAGCAAACTTGGTCAACGGCCAGTGCCGCTAACTACGCATCGGGTTATACCAGCGCCATGAGTCAGTTGGAAAACATGTTAGGGGCTGATGGCTTTAGCTTATCGGCGGGCTTAGATTCTCTATTTGCAGCACTGAACGATGCAACGACAAAGCCTGAATCAACCCCACTGCGGCAACAGGTGATTAATGAGTCGGAGGCCTTAGCTCGCCGCTTCAATACTTTGACCGAATCGCTGCATAATCAACATAAAGATGTACACGACCAGCGTAACGCCGCCATTTCTCATGCAAATAGCTTGATGTCCAATATCGCGGAAGTGAATAAGCAAATTGTTGAAATGCAAGGCACGGGTGGTAACCCTGCGCAGTTGATGGACACGCGTGATGCGCTTGTGGGAGAACTTTCCAAAGTGATGGAAGTGAAGACCACCGATCAAGCGGATGGCAGTATTCAAGTTTCATTAGCTTCAGGGCAGCCTTTAGTAATGGGCAGCGATGCCAGTGTGATTAAAGCGATTCCAGACCCAAGCGATCCATATCTTGCCGACATCCATATTGAGTTTGGCAATCAAACCTTTGCGGCTAAAGGTGACCTTGGCGGTAAGTTGGGCTCACTTCATGACTATCAAGTGGATGTACTCAAACCCTATCAAGTTGCCATTGATGATATGGCGCGTAGCTTGGCGGATGAAGTGAATGCGGTCTTGGCAGCAGGACAGGATCTTAATGGCAATGCGGGTAAAGCCTTATTTAGCTACGACCCAGCTAACCCCGCTGCCAGCTTAACTATCACGGATATTAAGTCGGATGAGTTAGCATTTTCGAGCGATGGTAACCCAGGTAACAGTGATAACCTCAAGGACTTGATTGCCATCAGCAACAAACCAGTGACCATTACTGGCTTTGGTTCCCTGTCGCTGAATGACGCGTTTACTGCGATGGTCGGAGAAACGGCAATCAAAGCCCGCCAAGCGGATTCAGATTACCAAGCGAAACAGTCAATGTTTGAACAGTCGGTGGCAGCGCGCGATAACGTCAGTGCCGTTAATAGTGATGAAGAAGCGGCGAACCTAATGACCTTTGCCAATGCGCACAATGCCAATATGAAGGTGATCAGTACGGCTAACCAGCTGTTTGATTCCGTTTTGCAGTTATTTTAAGGAGTTAGTATGAGAATCAGTGATACTCAATTTAGCCAGATGATGCTGCAAAGCTTGCAGACCAATAATGCTGGGCTTGGCAAAGTGCTACAACAAATGGCGACCGGTGATCGGCTAACTAAATTGTCTGATGACCCAATGGCCTCGATTCAGTTGTTGAACCTCGACCGTGAAGGCAGCGCAATTAATCAATATCAACGCAATATTGCTAATGTGAAAACCACGCTATCAAGCCAAGAGGTTTATCTTGATTCGGTCAATGAGAGTTTAAAAAGTATGCGTGAATTGGTGCTGTGGGGTTCTAATGGCACGCTAACGGACGAAGACCGCGACGGCATGATCACCGAGCTGGAAAGTCTACGTGATTCCATTGAGTCTTCGTTTAATGCTCAGGATGAAGAAGGCCACTATTTGTTCTCAGGCACCAAAACTGATACGCCAGCACTGTCAAACTCTGGGGCAGGTTATGTCGTGGATGGTAACAGCGATAAGCGAGTGGTGACGGTTGCAAAAGGCGTCACCATGGAGTCGAACATGACGGCCAAGGATATTCTTGAGCTTGGCGGAGGAAACAACGTACTTAATCAAATCGATGCGTTGATTGTCGAATTTAAGAACCCGAGTCCAAATTTCCAAGCTGAAGTTGATGCTAGCCTGAACGCCATAGATGATACCTTGGGTAACGTGCTTGGGGCGATGACAGAGATCGGTGGTCGCCACAATAACCTTGATTTGATGGATGGCGCACACGGTGAAAACAAGCTATTCGTTGATAAAGTGACCAGTGATATTTCTGCGTTGGATTATGGTGAAGCATCCGTTCGTCTCAGCAACTACATGGCAGCATTACAAGCAACTCAAGCCAGCTATGTAAAAATTAACGATCTCTCGCTTTTCGACCGTATTTAGGTCTAAGAATTAGTTAACAAGGAAAGGTGTTATGGCAGTAAGTACGGTTGAAGTTAGACCGCATAGTATCAAGCTAACAGGGCAAGAAGCGGCCAGTATCGCGCCCTCACAAGCGTCCACTGATACCAGTACCTCACTGTCAAAGCGCCTGCTAAGACCTCAAGCTGACATTACGTCAGCTTATTCACTTTCAGGCGTGTTGCTTACACAAGGTCAGCAACACGCTACTTCAGTGCAGATTGCCACTAAGGCACTGCAAGGTGTCGGTAAAGAGCTCACCCAAGTTAAACGCCAACTGACCCAAGCGCTTTCGCATGGTGTTAACAGTAACATGCCTGATTCGTTGGCACGCTCTAAAGCCACGATTGAAGCGACATTGAATCAAGCGAGGTTTGATGGCAAGCGAGTGGTGGATAATGAGCTTAACCTTAAGCTCGATACCGCCGATGTGCGCCGTTTTTCTATTCCAGGACTTAACGTCCATCGTATGAGCGAAAGAGCCGAGCAAATTCGACTGGATTTCCCAAGTGGCGGTTCGGTTGTGTTGCAGTTTGATGGCCAATCTGATGGTGTTCGAACGGTGAAACAGCTCGATCGCAGCTTAATACCTATGGGTATGCGAGCCTCTTTATCGCAGGATGGCAGCATTTTGTTTGATGTCCATGAATCTGCTTATGCGGCCATGCAGCAACAAGTGCTGGTCACTGGGCAAGGACACCGTTTCCCTGCCGGACAAGCGAACGCATTCAATATTCAAGCTGAGCCTGATGGCATGGCGGAGTTAAAATTCGACTTAGCGTCTCGAGATGGAATCAAACAGTCCATTGCTAAGGTCAATCAACATCTACAGCAAGCACAAATAAGCTTAAACGAAGCCAGACAATTTCAATCTCAATTGAATACCCAAATGACGCGCATTCAAAGCCAGTCTAATGTGCCATCTTCAGAACAAGTTTCCCAAAAGCTCAATGACTTCACTCAGCTCTCTCAAGACTTCACCACTACATTTAAAGCCCTCAACGCACAAGCGAATGTTCGTCGTCATACTGTAGTTGCCTTGCTTAAATAATCCCTTCGAAAAACCTCGGAAACAAATCATTCTCCTCTCGGATGTGAGGATTTGCAGCTGCCCGTGAAAAGAAAAATTGTCACGGCAGCATCCTGTCTCCTGCAATCTCAAATAGACCGTCATCTTCGTGACAACGAAGAATTTCTAATTCGCGTAGATGACTGAAAATTAGAGCGTAAGTCATGTTATTTAGGTTTGAGATGCACTGTATGAGATTCCCTTTTTCAAGGGAATGATGAACGTTTTTTTGGGGGGGATGACACCTGAGGTAAATGACTTATTAAATAGGGTTTAAGTCACACCAAAAAGAAAAAATACAAAAAGCAGATAAACGCTAACAGCGTCGCTGAAAGAGTGGGGTAGATGATGTAGGCGTCGCGCTTATTGGTTCGGCGGAAGCAGAGGAAAGTCAGTAGGCCGTTATAGACTACGAGCAGCAAGCTGATCCCCGTTCCTCCTTTTAAAGACAGCGTGGATAACTGACTTAAAAACAGAGCAAGCAACGCGTAATCAATAATGATCAGCCACAAAAATGCTTTTTGAAGCGGGTCAGATTTGCTGTCTGCAATGTGAGGATGAGTTTGACGCATAACACGCTCTACTTCGATGAAATCAATAAGAAATTATTAGCATATTTAGGTGTTCTACCTAAGCATAGAACACCTGATTAAGCACGCAAGCTAAAGTGCTTGTGGCTCAACGGAAGAGGTGCCTTCCGACTCAAAGCGAATGGTATCGGTTCGGAACACAGGTTGATTAAACTGAGCCTTCTCACGTGCCTTTTCGACCTCGTTAGTCGGCTGTTCGCCAAATAAGGTGCTGATCACTTCGGCAGCTGGAGTGGTCAAGATAAACAGTTCAATACGGCGGTTCTCACTCGATTTAGGATCCTGTTGATTGAGCAGCGCTCGGTCAGACATTCCGGTGACTTGTAGCACTCTTTGCTCAGGCATACCGCCAGCGACCAAGGTTTGTCGGGCGCTATTGGCTCGAGACGAGGACAGTTCCCAGTTAGAGGAGCTACTAAACGCTTTACGGTATTGAGTTGCGTCGGTGTGTCCACTGATGATCATCGGGTTTTCAACGCGTTGGAATACCGGTGCTAATGCCAATAACAGGTCTTCAAAGAAAGGAGTAAGCGTTGAACCACCTCGTCGGAACATGTTTTGTTTGTAGTCATCTTGCAGCACGATTCTTAAGCCTTGTGGGGTGACCGTGACGTCAACGTTCCCATCAGCATTAATCTGGCGCATCATTTCATTGACCACTTTCGCCAAGGCTTCTAAGCGCTCTTGGGTATCAAAGGTGCCGTTTATCAGCGAGTCAGACTCTGGTCCATCGCGATCACCCTGGAAAAAAGAGGTCACGGTATGCACTGAGTCATGACGGCTGGTCACCGATGAGTCGGAGGCAAGATCAATAGGGGAGATACTTTGTGAAGTATCGAAAAGGCTGCCAGTGCTCTTATCAAAAACACTGGCCATTTGTAGGTGGGCGACAATCGCTTTGCGCTCTTCTTTGTCGACCACTTGCATTACCCATAACACGAGGAACAGAGCCATTAACGCGATCATAAAGTCGGCTAAGGCGACTTTCCAAGCACCGCCATGGTACTCATGGTCATGGCGGCGTCCTGAACGCTTAAAGACGACTTGCTCTTGTTTTTGCATTATCCCTCCTGTTCAGCTAGCCACCTCTCCATTTGATTAAAGGTTGGTTTGATGTCGAGCTGAATGTGTTTGCGGCCAGCATCAATCGCGAGCAATGTCGGCTTCTTCGCTACATAGGCGACCAGTGTCGCGCGGATGCAATCGAAGGCTGACATATCACGCTTAACGCGTTGAGCCATGGCATTACTGGCTGGGTCTAAACAGCAGTAACAACCAAAAATACCTAAAAATGTACCTACTAGAGCGGCGGCGACGTGATAGCCAATCAAGGCAATGGAACCATCAATAGCTTGCATGGTGATGATGATCCCGCCAACGGCCGCCAATATCCCAAAACCGGGTAGAGCTTCTGCCGTACGTTGCATCGAGCGAGATGGAAGCAGCAGGTCTGATTCAATCGCTTCAATCTCTTGCTCTAGTAGTCCCTCTAATTCATGAGGCGACATTTGTCCCATTGCCATTAAACGCAAATTGTCGGTAATGAAAGAAACAAGACGATAATCACGGCTAACCAGTGGGTAACGGTTGAAAATCGGGCTTTGTTCAGGGTTCTCGATATGTTTATCGAGTGCTTTGAAGCCACCACTGCGAACGGTTTCTAACAAGACTTGTAGTAATGCCATTAATTCCATGTAGAACGCTTGCTCGTCCTTGTGAGGTGACATAATAGAGCGAAGCTGGCTGCGCATTTCTTTCAAGACTTGCGGAGGGTTACCTATGATCAATGAACCGACTGTGGCACCTATGATGATCAGAAATTCGGCTGGCTGCCAAATGGCCATCATGCTTCCCCCGGCCCAAACGTAACCGCCGAAGACACACATCAGAATAATGATCGCGCCCATAAACTTTTGCATATGTGACTCCTAAGAAGATAGTAATTGGTTGAGTTGTTTTAGCGCTTGTTTGTGGAGCTGACAGATCCGTGGTGGTGTCAGTTCGAGTACCAAGGCAATTTCATGTAGGTTGAGTTCGTGCTGATAAAACAGTGTCATCAGCAGTTGTTCTCGTTTTGGCAATTTTGCGAGAGCGACCTCTAGACTGCGGCGAATATGTTCATGGCTCATGCCTTCATAAGCACTATCTACCTGACCTTCCAGCCCTTTTTCTATCAACTGATCGAGACTTTGCATCTCGCCAGCCATTGAGGCGCTGAGCCGAGTGTGATAATCCGCTTGATCGGTGCCGAGGGCTTTAATGATCTCTTGCTCCGTCGGCATTCGTTTCAGTGCTTTGGTGAGATCGCGGGTGATATCGTTGAGCTCATGCGCTTGCTGGCGTGTTTTACGTGAACGCCAATCAAGTCGGCGTAGCTCATCCAAAATAGAGCCTCGAATACGACACACAGCAAATGCAGGGAAGTTGGGGTCATCGATATTGCCATAGCGACGCCCTGCTTCCAGTAACCCTATCAATCCTATTTGCTGCATGTCTTCGATGCTGCAATGGGTCGTAGCATGGTTACGCAGTTGATTGACCACTCGTTTCACCAAAATCTGGTGTTGGCTCAGAAGACGATTTTCATCAATGGGTGTCGTTGGCGAATTCACTTCGTCGGCGACACCATAACTGTCCGTGTAATTCATATCCAACATAAGCGGCCTCTACTGCACGACGTACTTGGTAAGCAGTACATCGTCGATATCGCGTATCACCTCAGTTTTAGCAAATGCCATCATCACAGTGTTTTTTACTTCGTCCTGTAGCGATGCAAGGGCTTGTTCGCCATGAAGGTCTTCATAAGTTTTTTGGCTGAACAAGTTGAGCATGGCATTGCGGACAATGGGCATGTAGTCATTGATATTCTGCAGTCGATCTGGGCGGCGAGTTTCTACCGCTAGCTCGATCATTACAAAGTGAGTTTGCTTCTTGCCTCTGACACTCAGTACTACCTTGTCCAATGATTGAAAGCTTGGGCCTTGGCTATTTTGGTTGTCTTGGGTCAAAAACGACAGTGGAGTGTCTTCAATCATGCTGCGGTCATCGCCCGCTTGCTTTAAATACCAGGCTGCACCAAACACAGTAGCAGCAGAGACCAAGGCACTGGTCACTATCATGGCGATGAACATGGCGAAGAGTTGCGGTTTAGTCATAATTTATTTCCTATGAGGTACTTAGTGCATAGCACTAGGCTTGCGTACTGAGCCAGTGTTCAGCAGTGGTAAAGGTGGATTGAAATGAAGAGTCATCATCAAAGCGACGAGAGGCGAGAACCGTCGACTCTTCCTCCTGACTATGCTGCGGTGATTCGTGTTGGCCTTCTCCAGTACCGACCTGAACGTCAACATGCATAAAGTTCTGATTTTGCAGTTCAAATCGAAGACGTTCTGAGACCTGCATTAATGCCTCGCGTGTAGCAGCGGCATTGGCATTGATTTGCACACTTAAGCGATCGCCTTCAACACGAACCATAAGATCCAATTTGCCAAGATCAGGCGGATCTAATCTGATCCGAGCCTCTTGCAAGTTTTGTTGAGCTTGTAGAGTGACTCGGTCGTTGAGCACTTGCAGCATTTGCTCCCCCCATTTACCTGCTTGAGTGTCCACTCGAACCGGTGCCCATTCTGTTGTGGAAGGTGTGGTGGATACTGGCGCAGGAGTAGTCTGGTGACCTTGAGTTTGTTGGGCTGTCACTGGCTGGCTACTTAAGTTTGTTAGTGAGTTAGCTATCTCTGCATTAATGGGGCGAGAGATGGTGTTGTCTGGAGCTGCTTGTGTCACCAGCAGAGCCGAGTTGACCGAGCTACGTGGTGAGTTTTCTTTACCTATCGCTATTGATGGGTGAGCGACATGTGCCTCAACTTGAGGTGCCGCGGAATGGCGTGTATTGGCATTGACCACAAACTGACTAAGTAGCTCGGAAGCTTGTTGCTGCAGTGAGGTTGCAGGTGTTTGGCTTGTTGCAACGGCAGAACCTTGAGGCAACTCTGGCTCGGTAATCAGTGTCGCTAGTGTAGCGTGCACAGCACTTTCGTCAGCGTTATCTGCCTCGTTGGTTAACAAAGGGTCATCAACCACGGATTGATCGTGTTGTTTTGGCGCTTTAACGAGCTGGCCAAAAGGGACAGCAGCGTCCTTAGGTGATGAGGTACTTGCTGCATTAATGCTCTGGTTTGATGAACCATCACTAACACGCGCCGAACTGTCACCACTTTGAATATTGGTCATGGTTAGCATGGGGTTACTCCAATGTCATCGCAAGTTGATAAGCCACCGTTCGCTCTTTTTCCTCGCTCACACTGTGGAGGCGTTTTTTGAGTTCACTGGTTGCAACGGACAACGCTTCGTACGCCGCTAAATGAGTCTGTCTAGCATGGCGAATTTCGGGCGCTAACCTAGGGTCCTTTAAGTAAGGTCTATGGGTGTCCAAAAGCTCACGAAGCTGTACGTCGTAGCGTTTTAGTGCGTGCCAATCTTCCGTTTTTGTCGCGATTTCAATAAGTTTACTGAGGTGTCGGAATCGCTCAGGGGACACCTTATGCTTGATTGCCAAAATTCAACCATCCTTCTCTGATATTGCCCATCACACGCTCTACACTGGCGAGTTTTTCCACGTCATTGTGAATACTGGCTTGATAGAGTTCGATTTGGCAGAAGTCATAAAGTTGGTGCAAGTTCTCGGCGATTTCGCCACCATTTTCATCATCAAGTGCGCTATCGAGGCCGACAAGAATGTTCATACACTTGCTGATACCATCACCTTTTTCAGCTAAGCGCCCTGCGCCTATATGACCGCGCACACGTTCAATTTCATTAAGTAAACCGTCGATCAGCATCACCACTAGTTGATGTGGGTTTGCGGCTGCTGCTTGGGCATCTAAATCGACCTGCTGATATGAGTCGTAGCCTGAATCCATTAGCATAATTTTGTACTCCTAGCCCTAACCAAACATGCTCATGGTTTGGTTCATTTGTGTCATTAAGGTGTTCATTTGAGTGAATTGTTTGAGGTAGCGGCTGTACGCCATGTCGTACTTGCGCTCTAACGTTGCTTGTTTGTCGTCAATGCGCGAAATGTTCTGTTGTAAGGAGTCTTTACGGGTTTTGAAAAGACCGGTGGTCGACTTCAAAAATGGGTCAACCATGGTGTCGATGGAATCCAGAAGATTACCGTCGCCGTTAAACATGGCTTCTAGCGCGGCACTGTTATTTTTTTGCGCCTCTTCGAACTTGGTAGTATCCAGTGTCATCTTGCCGCTGCGATCAATCTCAATACCCACTTCACTTAGGCGCATTCCGTTGTATTCACCACGAATAATGCTGGTAAGTTGGCTTTCAATAGAGCGAAGTGTTGGGTCACTCGCTAACACGCCACGTGCTTTATCCTCCCCGCCGATACCAGTGTATTCATCCATGGTAGACATCAGAGTGTTGTAAGCGTCAATGAAGGCGTTAACTTGTTCTTTTGTCGCTTCATCATCGGCACCAATAGTCAGCGTCAGCGGTTGCTCTTCTGAGACCTGCGCCTTACTGACCGTCAGGTCAACACCATCAATAACGCCAGTAAAGGTATTGCTACTGTTGGTCAGTTTTAGGCCGCTACCCTCAGCGCCTAGCCAAATGACGGCATCTTGCGGTGTACTGATATTGCTGGTGTTAGTAAAGGCATCTTCAAACCAGGATGCTCCAGTGCCTGAAGCTGACACGTTTACAGTATTGGCAACACCCGTTTCAGTACTCGACAGCATGAAGTGTGTCTGGCCATTGGAACGAACCAGAGTGGCATTGACGCCTGGGTTATCAGGGTCGTTATTAATAGCTGAAACCAAATCGGCCATAGTTGCTTTGCCATCGCCGTCGGTATCAACTGTTGATAGATCGAGTGATAGGGTTTTACCGTCAACCGTTAAATCGAGCGTGCCTGTTGTTGGAATCTCAGTGTTGGCATCTAGGTCGGCTGGCATACCCGTTGAGAGTTGGTGTGCGGTGGCAACTTGTTCCACAAACACTTGATAGCTGCCCGCCATGGCACTGGCATTGGCCGTCGCAGAAAGGAAACCCTCTTGTGAAACCGTTGCCGTATTCTTAATGATGTTCGAGCTGCTGCTGTTCATGTTGGTTACGGCAGTTCGGAACTCACGCAATGCCGATTCCACTTTACCTAGCGCAGTAATTTGAGCCTGATACTTATCCGCTTGCATTTGGTAGCGCTGCTGAAATGGCTGCACATCATAAGTGGCAAGGTTGGTCGCCATAGTGATTGGGTCAAACGAACTCATTGGAGTGCTCCTTAGTTTTGCTGCTCGCCGTGCAATAGGGATGGACAGCACAGTATTCTTAGTGGGTTAAATCAAGATGTATGCCATGATTTAAAACATTAAAATTCAATTGGTTAGGATAGTTTTCTCTCGTGGGCGGAAGCGGGGTTTCCATTGTGCTAGTTCCGCTTTTCCACCAGTAAACTGCCTATTACTCAGAGGGTTAAGGCGACTTGACGGTGAGAGGTATTAATCGTTGGTGATAAGATAAGTGGCAATATGAGATCTGGGTTCAGAGTTAGTTTTGTTTTCATCTCTTCACATCCCATCAAGCACCACCTAGTAATGAAAAAACCTCCCGAAGGAGGTTAAAAGGACGGATGAATAGTTAACGAAGGAAAATTCATCATATCCAAAAATAACCGATGCGGTTGGCTGGTAGCGATCACCGCACCAATTATTAAGGATGCTTGCTTTATTAACGAAGTAGTGACATCGCCATACCAGGTAGCTGGTTAGTTTGCGACAGAACTGTTGTACCCGCTTGCATTAGCATTTGGTTCTTCGTCATGTTTGAAGACTCAACAGCGAAGTCAGCGTCAGTGATACGACCTTTCGCAGCAGATGTGTTCTCAACCATGTTGCCAAGGTTAACGATAGTGTGCTCTAGACGGTTGATGTTCGCACCAAAGCTTGAACGTGTAGTACCGATATCAGCAAGAAGACCTGTGTCACCTGTTGCACCTGTTAGAGTAGTAAGTGCTGTCTGAGCACCAGCTTCTGTCGAGATATCACCTAGAGCAAAGCCACCAGCTGCACCGATTGCTGTGTTTAGAGCTGTGATGTCTGTAGATACGTCAACTGCTAGTTGCTCACCAGCATTAGTACCGATTTGTAGGTTAACTGCACCCGCAGCGAAACCAGTCGTGTTAAACAGCTTTTGACCACCGAAGTTAGTTGAATCCATGATGTTCACTAGCTCTTCGTTAAGCTGTTGGAATTCTTTGTTCAGTGCAGTTTTGTCAGCAGTAGAAGCAGAACCGTTTGATGCTTGAGTTGCTAGGTCGTTCATGCGGTAAACGATGTTTGTCATCTCGTCCATCGCACCTTCAGCAGTTTGCATCATTGAGATACCGTCTTGTGCATTACGCATTGCAACGTTCATACCGCGAGTTTGAGATTCTAAACGAGTAGAGATTTGAAGACCTGCTGCATCATCTGCTGCAGAGTTAATGCGGTAACCTGTGCTCAAACGCTCCATTGCTGTGTTTAGCAGACCGTTTGTGTTGTTCAGAGTGTTTTGTGTAACTAGCGAAGCGTAGTTAGTGTGCATCGATAAAGCCATTGTCATTCTCCTTGAATCTATATCAATGTGGGACATTCGCCCCGCTCACTAACAAGAGGCGGTCGGTTAATTTCTAGGATTAATTGGAAAATGAAAAAAACTTGGAAATTATTGATTTTGGATGGGAAAGTGTGAGGTTTATTCCGAAAAATAGCGATTTTGTTAGGGAGGTTGGCCTCTCTTTTCTGCTAGAAAGAGTGAAAGGAGAGGCGCCGATGTGGTTTAAATAAGCGCTTGGTTAGTACTCATCATTACCGGCATCACCGAATGACTTAAATGACATTGAGGTCGGAATATCACTGAAGTAGCCAAAGTAATGACTGGCACCAAGGCGCTTAAATTGGGTGAGTTCATCTTGATTACTGATTCGTCCTGCCACCCAAGCTAACTTATGATTACGACAGAATTTCACCAAAGGTAATAACCGTGTTCGGTCTTGTTTGTTTTCTAACGTTGCTGCTACTTTGAGCGCATCGGGCTCGAAGGGTAGTAACTGTTCGAACATACCTTGGCTCGGGTCAACGTCGAACCATAATGCGAAAGCTTGCTCTTTGAGGGTTTCGGTTAATGCATTAACCCGCTCATGCAAAGGGGTGGTCTCACCCAGTTGCAGTGAAGGGATAATATGGTAGAACGCGCCTGCGTGGTATCGAATCACTTGTTTGAGAAAGTGCTCACCCGATTCCCACAGCAGGGCATCACTACTAATAGGCACGACGACATTACTGGTGAGATCTGGGTGAAAGGTCTCTATTTGGAACTTGGTTTGGCGCAAGGCGAGATACAAACTGTACAAATCGAGACAAAAGCGCATCGTATCAGAAAGGTCAAACTGGTAGACGCTTTGCTCACTTTGGCTGCCGAATCGCAGCGTTAAATGCTGAAACTCGACTTCCCCGTTTTTGGTGTCGCGAATGGCCTGACAGGCATGGCGAATGTCATTTTGTTCAAAAGCGTCAAAAATAATCTGGTCGTCTTCCGTAACGACATGCTGCTCCACTAGCTGATGTAGGTAGCGATACAGCGCTTGGTTTGAAGTTAGGTTATCCAAGGTTTCCTACCACGTTTATCTGTTTGTTTTCTGGGATTTCGTTATAAGACAGTACCGCCAATCCTTGCGAGAAGGTGCGGGCATATCGAGCGATCAAAGGTCTTAGCTGGGGCATGACCAATAAGATGGGCGCAAGCCCTTGTTGCTTAAGCTGCTGTTTTATCAGCGGTAAGTTTTGCTGGAATTGACTTAGGATATTGGGCTCAATTGGGAAGCTATCTAACATGACGCTGCCATTGGCTTGAGCTTGTTGTAGTGACGTCATCAACATCTGTTCGAGCTCATCAGAAAGTGCGTACACGCTTAGCTCTTTACGTTGCCCAGCCACAAGGTTAACTAAAGTGCGGCGCAGTGCACAACGCACGTCGGCAGCAATAAGAATAGGGTCCTTAGTATTTTCTGCTGATTCCAGCATGGTATTGGCAATGGTGCGAATGTCCTTAAGAGGAACCTGATCGAGCAGTAGTTGCCTGTACACCTTTAACTGTTGTGCTGGGTTTAAAGCTGCACCGAGCGCTTCGGAGAGTTTAGGTGCTTGTTGGGTTAAGCGCAGATTCATTGCATCCACGTCATCATGAGTAAATAACTCCGCTAGATGCGACTTCATCACCTTACTAATGTGTGTAGCGATAACGGTGCCATCATCGACGACTTGATAGCCCATATTAAGCGCTTTAGCTTTGTCTTTATGTTCGATCCAAACAGCCGGCAGATGATAAGCAGGGTCACTGCCTAAGATGCCATCCACTTCGCCATACGTTTCACCAACAGCGATAGCCATCAGACGATCGGGTTCGATAAAGCCTTCTTCGATGATTTCACCGTTAAGTGATAAGGTGTACTGGTTAGGTTTAAGACTCAGGTTGTCTCGAATACTCACCTCTGGAACTAAGAAGCCCACTTGTTCGGAAAGATTTTTACGTACCCCTCGAATACGCTGTGTCAGCGGCGCACCTTGCTCTTTATTCACTAGGTGAACCAATCGATAACCCAAAGCTAGCGATAAGCTGTGTACATGTGGGATATCATCCCAAGATAGTGGTTGCTCATTGTCTGCTTGCATGGCAGCAGAAATCGCTTCAACTTCATCAAGTTGCGGGTCGCTAACAGGAGCTTTGGATTGACGCCAGCCTGCAAACGCTAATACACCAGAAAACGTGAAGAAGGCGAGATGTGGCATGCCTGGTACTAGACCAATAATCAGCATAATGGCGGCAACCGTGTATAAGGTTGCTGGCGTCGCCAATAACTGCTTATGCATGGTATCGGTCATATCGTTATCGCTGTCATTGATGCGAGTAACAATGATGGCCGCTGCCGTTGCCAGTAACAGTGATGGAATCTGTGCCACTAAGCCATCACCGATGGTCAGTAGTGCATAGGTCTTGAAAGCTTCAGAAGCGGGTAAGCCGTGTTCAAACACACCGATACTGATACCGCCGATAATGTTGATAAACAGAATCATTAAGCCTGCGATAGCATCGCCACGCACAAACTTAGAGGCACCATCCATCGAACCGTGGAAATCAGCTTCGTTGGCGACTTCTTTACGTCTTTGTCTTGCCGCTTCTTGATCAATCAGTCCTGCGTTTAAGTCTGCATCGATCGCCATCTGTTTGCCAGGGAGCGCATCAAGGGTAAAACGAGCCGAAACTTCAGAAATACGTTCACCACCTTTGGTGATCACCACAAAGTTAATGATCATCAAGATGACGAAGACCACCATACCTACGACGTAGTTACCACCAATCACGACTTCACCGAAGGCTTGGATAACTTTACCAGCCGCGTCTCCACCATTATGGCCTTCGAGTAGAACAATACGAGTCGAGGCCACGTTCAAGGTGAGTCGCATTAGGGTTGCGATAAGCAAAATGGTTGGGAAGATGGAAAAGTCGAGCGGTCTTTTGGCGGTGGTACTGACCAGTAACACCAAAATAGCCAGAACAATATTGAACGTGAACAACGCATCGAGTAGCAAAGGTGGCAATGGTAAAATCACCATCGCCAAAATCATCAGCAACACAATAGGGATGCCAATATAGCCTTTTCCTGAGCGTCTAAATTGTTTAAGACGATTCAACATGAGAGTTCCTTTGTTACTTGTTCTAGTTATCCGTTAGTGTTGCAAATGTTTAGGTATTGAGAACACGGGAAGTGGTAGCGGTTTGTCTCCCGAGCCTTGGCGAAACGCCTTTAATTGCATCACGTAAGTTAAAATATGTGCCACGGCGATGTAGAGCTGGCTTGGGATCGCTTGCTCTATGGCGGTGGTGTAGTAGATAGAGCGCGTTAATGGCGGCGAGTGTAATATTTCTACCTGATTTTCGCGGGCAATACGTTGAATGTGCATCGCCGTCTCATCGATACCTTTCGCCACCACAAATGGCGCATCTGACAAAGAGGTGTCGTATTTTAGAGCCACGGCGTAGTGCGTTGGGTTAGTGATTACCACATCAGCCTTGGGGACGGCTTTGTCGATTTTTCGGCGTGCAAACTGCTGTTGAATCTGACGAATACGCTGTTTTACTTCCGGACGCCCTTCATTATTTTTGTACTCTTCTTTCAGCTCTTGCTTGGTCATTTTAAGCTGCTTGAGATGCTCCCAACGTTGGTAAGGAATATCAATCACGCCAAAGATAAGCAGAGCCACACCCATCAGTAATAGACCTTCAAACAAAATCGTCATCACCATAGTGATGCCCTGAGATAGGGTGAGCTTTTGCATATCAAGTAGTTGAGAAAAGTTGCTATCCAAATAGGTATACAGTAAGGCAAAAATCACCGTGACCTTGAGTGACGACTTCAGCAGCTCAACCAATGAACGTGTTGAAAACATACGTCCAACACCGGAAATGGGGTTGAGCTTACTCAACTTGGGTTGGATATTTGCTGGGCGAAACATCCAACCGCCAAGTATCATGCTACTGCCGATAGCGGCAATGACGATTACCATAAACATGGGCAGCAGTAATTCGATGATGATGCCAAGGCTTTGACCCAGTTGCTCAATCATTTGTTTAGGGTTTTCTAGGTCCTGACGTGTTAGTGCCATATTGAAGCGAAATACACCAGAAATGTGCTCCCAAATACGACCGATTTGGCTATAAAAATAGATGGCAACAATCAAAAACAGCACCGCAGTAGTGAACTCTTTGGCACGAGGAATTTGACCTTCCTGCCTCGCCTTTTTGATCTTCTGGGGTGAGGCTTTTTCGGTTTTATCTTGGCTGGACTGCTCGCTCATGCGCCCCCTACCATAAACAGGTTAAGTTGACTCAATGTTTCGTGTACCAGCGCGGTATAGCGACTAGGGATGCCACTAACTGTTAGCAAGATGCTAAACAAACCAAGCAACATGGTCATTGGGAAGCCAAGGGCGTAAACGTTTAGGCTGGGTGCCGCTCGGTTCATGACACCAAAACTGATGTTCGCCAATAGCATGGAGACGATGGCTGGCAACGCCAAAGCTAAGGCTGAAGCAAACATCCAACCAAACAAAGAAACGATATTGTCTAAAGAGGCGATGGTGATGCCAGAGCCGACCGGCCATACCACAAAGCTCTGCACCAAAATATCAATGACCAGAAGATGCCCTTCGAGTGCAAGGAATAATAACGTACACAGCAGCAAGAAAATTCGTCCCAAAATGGCAACGGAGAGTCCATTGACCGGGTCGTTCATGATCGCCATACCAAGCCCCATTTGTAGCGAGACGATTTGCCCTAGCATGGTGAAGATGGTGAAAAAAAGGTGCAGTATGAGTCCGAAAAAAAGTCCCCACATAGCCTGTTCAAAGGCCAAAAACAGAGAGGTCATCGACAGCAAATCAACGGCAGGCATTGCAGGCATAAGCGGTGCCGTGATCACTACTATCGATAAAGCAAGTAGGGCTCTGACCCATACTGGAATTAACGCATCACCGAAAAATGGCATGGCCAGAAAGGCAGCCCCAATCCTGAAAAAGGGCCACCATAACTGACCTAACCATTGAGATATTTCGGCGAACGTAATCTGCATTAACCAATCATCCCTGGAATGTTATGGAACAAGAAGTCGAATAGCTCCATGATTTTGCGTAGCATCCAATGCCCGGCAAAAATGACCATCAACAGGGTGGCCAATAATTTAGGTAAAAAGCTAAGTGTTTGTTCTTGGATTTGAGTTGCAGCTTGAAAAACCGCGATAACCAAACCCACAAGCAGTCCTGGCACTACCAGTACCATGACGATACTGATGATGAGCCAGACGGCGTTTGAAAACAGAGTAACGGTCAGTTCTGGAGTCATGATTCACGCTCTCATCCACTGCCAAAGCTGGCGGATAGGGTTCCGACTGTCATCGCCCAACCATCAACCAAAACGAACACCACCAATTTAAATGGTAATGAGACAATCAATGGCGAAAGCATCATCATACCCATTGCCATCAAGACACTTGCGACTACCAAATCTATGATTAAAAAAGGAATAAACAACATGAAGCCGATCTGAAACGCGGTTTTCAGCTCACTGATCACAAAGGCTGGAAGAACAATAGCAAAGGAAATGTCCTCCACTTTTGAATCCACTGGTTCGTTGGCAATGCGCAGCATTTGTTCGAGTGAATTACGTTGTGTTTGTGCGAGCATAAAATTGCGTACCGGCTTTTCTGCGGTAGCAAAAGCTTGCATCAAAGTGATTTCGCCTTGGTCATAAGGAACGAAAGCGTGCTCATACACATCGCTCCAAACGGGCCGCATGATGAGGATGCTCAGACTGAGTGCAATACCGATTAATACTCGGTTGGGGGGACTTTGTTGTAAGCCCAGAGCCTGACGCAAAATCGCTAACACGACAATGATGCGAGTGAAGCTGGTGGCCATCAAAATGAACGCAGGTAAAAAGCTCAAAGCTGTCATCAAGAGCAATATTTGCAGCTTTACGCTGTATTCTTGTTCTGATTGACCATCGTTAACGGTCAGAAAAGTCAGCCCGTTATCCGCTAAAGCGGGATGAGCAAACAAACCGAGCATGACGATGACCAGGCCTATGAGGAGCAGGCGTAGGTTCGAAGGATAAGCGATACCAGCTAAACGCAGTTTCACGAGCTACTTACCCATAGAAGTGAGCGCAGAATCAACGACATCAATCAGTCTCAGGCCGTACTTTTCATTGACGACGACGACTTCGGCATGCCCCATTAGAGAACCATTCACCTTCACATCCAACGGTTCGCCATTTAGCTTATCAAGTTCGATAATACTGCCCTCACCAGCAGACATCAGATCGCCCAGTGCGACCTCTTTGCTGGCGACTTCAAGCGTCACAGTGACGGGGATATTTTTGAAGAAGCTAAGATCTCGCTCAGATTGAACTGGAGCGGCCATTGGGGCGTCGGTATCAAAGTCCTCAAGTTGAAAGTCATCGAAGCGCAGTTCGTCACCGTCGAAGACACTTTGTTCTGGCGAATCGCTCATCGGTTGGTTTCCTTATCATCATTTAAAATTAAAACGAGTTGTCCTTCTTGTTCTGCCACGCGCCCTGTGAATAGGGTCTCTTTACCAATGTTCACTGGAGCGTTATTGAGCAGTTCAATAGGGAGAATGTCGTCGGCTTTGAGTTTGAGTACTTGTGTTAAAGGCAACACGGTCTTACTCAATTGAACATCCAATCGGACTGGGGTTTTATGCAAGGCATGATTGAAGTCACTTGCCATATGTGGATTGGGTGTTAATTCCAGTTCGTCGATCAGCGTCTGAATCAGGGCACTGTCTAGTGTGATGGCTAATAGAGCTTGTTGGTTACGCACGTGAATGGATAGCGTGGCAGTAATGCCAATACCCGGAATAACCTCAAATTCATGTTGTTTCCATGCGGTTTCTGGCGCTATCCACTGCGAGGTGCACTTGGCAATGCGCTGTAATAGTCGCAAGTCGCTATTGGTGAGCTCCCCACCGCTGCGTTCCATGCTAGTGCTATAAAATTGGTCAGATAAGCGCATTAGCATGGTGGACTCCATCGACACATAGAGCATGCCGTCGTCGCTATGTTTGAGCACTGAAACACTGGTGACATCTACGTTGGTTTGCGGTAGTTCCGTAAGCGAAACATGGTCCAATTCGACTAACACTTGTTGTGTTTTTAACCAAGCTTGTAGTTCAAGGCTTAGCTGTTGGCATGAGTTAATCAATAACTCTTCGAGTTTATTGCGAATGATATGAATGGGTTTACCTAATAATTCTACATTAAGAGTTTGCACCTGTTCAGGCATCTCTGTTTTTTGCATATCCATATCTTTACCAAACGTAATCTGAGTGGGGTTTCATTTGTAATTATGTGTTGCTATTTAATAACAAAGCGTCATTTTTCGTCAGTCTACTCTGGTTTTTTTATTTATTTTTAGCCCTCTAATGTAAATTTGTGAACTTGGTTCATATGTTTGTTTTCGCTATATAAAGCACCTTTAAATATAAAATAAATACAGGTAGCTTAATTAAATAATAATTATATTTCATGGGCAAAATTGCGACTAAATAATGCGCACAGCCCTTGTATAGCAACAATCAGAGTGAGTATTTTATCTAAATTTATGTTTTATAACGCCTATCAAGGGGTTTTATAAAACGTCTCTCTCATATGAAAGTAGGCTTCTATGTATTATGTGAAAGAGATATAGATGGACAGCAATATGATCTATGGCTTAGTTAAAAAATATTATTTCTCATTATGTCGAGATTTTTCTCGGTCAAGAGAATGTAAAATACAAATTCACACTTTCGCTGTTAATAAGATGTATCCATTGGCGTTATTAATGGGGATGTTTTTTGGGATTAAGATCTCACACGCAGCGGAAGTAAATATTCCGATGGATTTGGTTAATTGGCAATTTGTAGAGGGAGAATTTGAGTGCCAGCTTGTTCAGACCTTGCCAAATAATAGGGGGAAGTTTTACTTCCATGCGGAACCTAATAACCAATTGTCGGCAGTTCTGCATTTACCTAACAATAACATCAAACAAGCCCAGCTATTTCAAATGTCAGCACCATGGCATACCCCAGTGCAACACACCATGATTGATGATGCTGCGAAAACAACGCGTGGCTACGCCATCTTTGATGTGGATATTGATGCTTTATTAGCAGCCACCACTCGTGGGGCTTGGATCAGAGTGAGCTCTATGCAAGCTGCTAATCAAGTAGGTGATGCCTTTGTTTTACCTTCCACTCGAATTGAATCGGCATACTTTAGCTTCAATCAGTGCCGCTCCAAATTACCTGAAATGAACTACAGCCAAGCGAGAGACGTGGTGTTGAAGTTTGATTTTGGCCAACGAGTGGTCACCAGTGAACAGCGTCAAACACTGCAATCATTAGCCAGCTATATCAAAGCAGATGGCCACATATCAAAAGTGCTAGTGGATGGACACACGGATAATGTTGGTTCGTCATTGAGCAACCTACAGGTGTCACGAGTACGAGCCGATGACGTCGCCAGTGTACTCACTGAGTTAGGGACGCCAGCCAAACTGATCGAAGTACGAGCCCATGGCGCCCGTTACCCCGTGAGCAGCAATGAGACTGAGTTTGGTCAAGCTAAGAACCGCCGAGTTACGGTTCGAGTGGTTCGTCACCCTTCCACCAACACAGCGTCTTCAACGGATCTGAAGACGGAGGTTCAGTAAATGAAAAAGGATATTCTCTACGTTGAGCCTTGTGAGCAAAACGCTCAACCTATTATCGACCTATTAACGGAGCAGGGCTTTAGCGTAAATCATGTTCGAACTGGTCGTTCGGCGTTGTTAACCGCTTCAAGCTCCATCAGTTTAGTCAGCTCCAATCTGCCCGATATGAGTATTCGTGAGTGGATTGCCTGTCATCAGCGAAAAGCTAACCCTGGTGTAGCCATTGCCATCGTCGAACAAGACCAAGGTATATTAGCCGCAGAAGCGATGAAGGCGGGGGCGACAGATTACTTGCTGCGTCCATTTGAAGCAGCGCAACTGGTTAACTTGATTCGTCGCGTTGAGGCATTAGAGAAACCAATGGCCAATATTGTGGCGGAGTCTTGGCGAAGCAAACAAGTCTTGCAATTGGCGCACCGTGCGGCGTGCACCAGTGCTAGTGTGTTGATTACTGGGGAATCGGGTACCGGCAAAGAAGTACTCGCTCGTTACGTCCATGATCAATCGCCTCGCGCACAGCAGCCTTTTGTAGCCGTTAACTGTGCCGCTATTCCTGAGTCCATGTTAGAAGCGGTACTGTTTGGTCATGTGAAAGGAGCATTTACCGGCGCGACGGGTTCACAAACCGGTAAGTTTGAAGAAGCTAACGGTGGCACAATTTTGTTAGACGAAATTGGCGAAATGTCACCAGCCGTTCAAGCTAAGTTATTGCGAGTGCTTCAGGAGAGAGAAGTAGAGCGTGTGGGTAGCCATAAGTCGATTGCTTTAGATATTCGAGTGATTGCGGCCACTAATAAAGATCTTCGCGAAGAGGTTCAAAAAGGGACGTTTAGAGAAGACTTGTATTACCGCTTAGACGTATTGCCGCTGCATTGGCCGCCACTTCGTGATCGCAAAGATGACATCCTACCTATTAGCCAATTCTTTATTAATAAATACAAAGAGCAAGCCAATTGCTACTTATCTGAGGATGCGCAGCAAGCGCTTAGTCAATACCACTGGCCCGGCAATATTCGTGAATTAGAGAACGTGATTCAACGTGCGCTCGTCATGCGCCACGGCGACTATATTACGGCTCACGACTTGATGTTGCCGATTGAGATCCCTGCTTTTAATCCTGTGGTGTCCAATGAAAACCTAATGGGGCACGTGGAAGTCAAAAAGCAGGCGGAATTCCAATTTATCTTAGAAAAACTACGTCAATTTGGCGGAAACCGAACTAAAACGGCGGACGCTCTAGGGGTTTCTACGCGAGCACTGCGCTACAAATTAGCTGCGATGCGAGAGCAAGGAATCGATCTACAGTCAGCCATTGGCTCGGCTGCGTAAAGGAGAAATTTGATGGCGATGCAACCTATAAATAACGCGTTATCCGCAGAGCAATTAATGCTGACAAAAATGCAGGTAATGCAGCAGCACGTGCAGCCTGATTTTGTGGTGTCCAATAACCCAATCGATGTGAACAAGGTTAATGAACCGATGGCATTTTCTGGTGCAATGAAAAATGTGCTTGATATGGTGAACCAGCATCAATCTACGGCATCACAGAAAATCACAGCAGTAGAGACTGGGGAGAGTGATGATCTTGTTGGAGCCATGATTGCTAGCCAGAAAGCGAGCTTATCGTTTTCTGCTCTAATGCAAGTTCGCAACAAGGTAGTTGCTTCCTTTGAAGATATTATGAAGATGCCGGTGTAGAACATGTCAGAATTAGCACCTCAAACTGTGGCGGCAGCGGGACCAATCGATGTTGCCCCCAAAACAGCAAACTCATCGAATATGAACGATATCAACGCCAAGGTGAAGCAGCTGTGGTCAAGCTCGCAGCGTAACTTGGTATTGTCAGCAGTACTGGCTGCTATTGTTGCAGCCATTATTGTGGTGGCGCTGTGGAGTTCTTCACAAAGTTATCGTCCGCTATACAGTCAACAAGAACGTTTTGATATAGGTGAAATTGTCTCGGTATTAGAGTCCGAAGGTATTGCCTATCGACTGCAAGAGCAAAATGGCCAAGTGTTAGTCGCAGAAGGTCAAGTGGCGAAAATCCGTATGTTATTGGCGGCGAAGGGTGTTAAAGCTCAACTGCCAACCGGATTGGACTCACTCAAAGAAGACAGCTCTTTGGGAACGAGCCAGTTCATGGAAAATGCCCGTTACCGTCATGGACTCGAAGGTGAACTAGTACGCACCATCATTTCTCTTAATGCTATCTCTAATGCCCGTGTTCACTTAGCCATTCCAAGACAGACATTGTTTGTTCGCCAACAAGGTGAAGAGCCGTCGGCGTCGGTGATGATTGAGCTTAAGCCGGGCGAAGATCTGAAACCTGACCAAGTCGAAGCTATCATCAACTTGGTAGTGGGTAGCGTAACGGGAATGAAACCAGAGTTTGTTTCGGTTATTGATCAATATGGCCGTTTGTTGAGTGCCGATGTTGGCTCGGCAGAAGCAGGTAAGGTCAATGCGAAATATCTGGAATATCAAAAGAACGTTGAAAAGCAGATCATTCAACGTGCGGCAGATATGCTTACGCCGATTGTAGGTCCGAGTAACTATCGTGTTCAGGTTGCGGCGGATATGGACTTCAGTCGAGTGGAAGAAACACAAGAAATCCTCGACACCAATCCGGTGGTGCGCAACGAGCACAGCATTCAGAACAATACCATTGATAAAATTGCACTTGGTATTCCGGGCTCTCTGAGTAACCAACCGCCAGTGACAGGTGAAGTGCCAACCAATGATAGTCAAAATACCAATGCACGCAGTGAGCTAAATCGTCAATACGCGGTAGGCAGCAGCGTGCGCCGTACTCAATATCAGCAAGGTCAAATCTCTAAGCTAAGTGTCTCTGTACTCCTTAATGAAAGTGCTGCGCCAAATGGTACAGCATGGACACCAGCCGAACGCGCACAAATATCAACGATGATCACCGATGCTGTAGGTATCTCCGCCGATCGTGGAGACAGCTTGAGTCTAATGAGCTTTAACTTCACCCCAATTGAAATCGAAGCGCCACCGGCTATGCCGTGGTGGCAAGACCCGACAGTGCAACAGCCTCTGCGTTATGTCATTGGCGGTATGCTCGGAATGGCGATGATCTTCTTTGTACTTCGTCCATTGATTATGCACCTAACGGGAGCGGACAAGCGTGGCAACGAACTTGAATTCGCTGAGCCTCAAGAAGAGGAATACCAAGAGAATATTCAGACTCGTGAAGAGCGCGAACGTGAAGAGATGCTGAATCGTCGATTGTCTGAGAAAGGCATAGAATCCACCTCTTCAGGTCTTGATGCTAGCAGTGACATGCTGCCCCCTCCAGGGTCGCCGTTGGAAATTCAACTTAAACATCTACAGCTTATTGCCAATGAAGAGCCTGAGCGCGTAGCGGAAGTACTTAAACAATGGGTAAATGTGAATGAAAACAGCACAGTCAACGCCAGCAACGCTTAGTCATGTTGAGAAAACCGCTCTTGTGCTTTTAGGTATGGGGGAGGACGCCGCTGCTCAGGTGCTACGTCATTTCTCTCGCGATGAAACACAGCGTGTCACCCGAGCGATGGCACGCCTAAGTGGCATCAAAAGTGATAATGCCAAAGGGGTGATTCAACACTTCTTCGAAGACTTTAGACAGCACAGTGGTATTCGTGGCGCCTCAAAAGAATACCTGTCGAACACATTGCGTAAAGCTCTAGGTAATGATTTAGCTAAGGGATTACTTAACAACCTGTATGGTGATGAAATTCGCAATAACATGCAGCGACTGCAATGGGTTGATGCGGAGATCTTGTCGAGATTTGTAGCGAAAGAGCACCCACAGATGCAGGCTATATTCTTAGCGTATTTACCTCCAGAGACCTCATCGGCGGTACTGAGTTACCTTCCTGCGGATTATCACGATGAGTTGCTGTATCGCATTGCTCGCTTACAAGATATTGACCATCAAGTGGCAGCGGATCTTAACGAATTAATAGAACGCTGTATTGAGCAGGTCTCAGTAAGTCAAAGTGCACCTATGTCTGGCGTTAAACAAGTAGCCGACATTATCAACCGTTTCTCGGGTGACCGAGCAATGTTGATGGAAATGCTCAAACTGCATGATGAAGACGTCGTCAGTGAAATTGAAGAGAACATGTTCGACTTTATGGTGCTAGGTAGGCAGCGTGAAGACACCATGGATACGTTAGTTCAGCAAGTACCAATTGAGCTTTGGGCGGTGGCGTTAAAAGGGGCGGAAATTACCTTGCAGCAAGCGATCAAACGTTCGATGCCACAGCGTATGGTAAAAGCACTGGAAGACGATATGCAATTGCGCGGCGCGGTGCCTGTTAGTGCGGTTGAGCGTGCTCGCAATGACATTATGCAGATCATCAAAGAGCTATCGGAAGCGGGCGAGATCGAGTTGTCGCTATACCAAGAGCAGACAGTGGAGTAAGCCATGAAGGAAAAAGCGATTTTTACCTTGCCACCTAGTGGTTATAGACAACACCGCTTCCCGCCATTGGCACAACCTTCAGCAGTGGATGAGTTTACCGCTGAACTCAGTTGGGATGACGCACCGACACAAATCGACGTGCAGGAACGCCTTGAAGAAGGCTTTCAACAAGGGCTAGAGCGTGGTCATCGAGAAGGCTTAAACCAAGGAATTGAGCAAGGCAAGCAACAGGGTTTATTGGAAGGTCAAAAAGAGGGCTTTCAAAAAGGTTTTGTCTCGGGTGAACAGTCGGGCAAGCAAGCGTTCCTTGATGCCGTTAAACCTGTTAATGATATCTATGTGTCACTGTCTCGCTGGCAGGAAGAAAAAGAACAGCAACAACGCCATATCATCTGTGAGTTGGTGCAAAAAGTGGCGCAGCAAGTCATTCGTGCTGAGTTGACGCTGATGCCCCAGCAAATTCTGGCATTAGTCGATGAGACACTGGAGGCCATGCCGGGTAAAACTGAAAAGGTCACCGTACACCTAAACCCACAAGACCTAGAGCGTATTACCCAGATTAACCCTGAGTTAGCTGACGGTTGGAAGTTAGTTGCCAAACCAGAACTGCCCGTTGGTGGCTGTCATTTGGTGACAGAAGATGCTGAAGCTGATGCCAGTTGCGACTCTCGATTGGAGTCGTGTATGGATGCAGTAAAAGAGCACTTATTGGATGAAGTGACACCTATTGATTTAGCGAGTAACGATGACTAGTGCTTCCTCCCCTCTACTTCATGACCGCCTAAACGATGCGATTGCGTCGCTTAACCTAGTACCTGTTGCGCGAGTCACAGGTCGATTAGTAAAGGTAAACGGTTTAATGCTGCAAGCGGTTGGGTGTCGATTTAAGCTTGAGCAACGTTGTCTGGTTGAGACAGATGAAGGCGATATGATTGAAGCGCAAGTGGTGGGCTTTGACCATAATATTGCCTACCTCATGCCCGTTCGTCAGTTGGGGGGATTATTTGCCGGTGCCAAAGTCATACCGCTTGATGGTGATAGCTCGGTTAATTTGGGCAGCCATTGGTTAGGGCGTGTGGTGAATGGACTTGGTGAAGCATTGGATGATGGCGCGGTGCTAAAAGGGGGCGATCGTGTCTCTTTAGAGCCGAAACCAATAAACCCATTAAAACGTCGTCCCGTTGATACGCCACTGGATGTTGGTGTTCGTGCGATCAACGGTTTACTCACTGTCGGCAAGGGTCAGCGCATTGGTTTAATGGCAGGTAGCGGTGTGGGTAAAAGTGTGTTGATGGGGATGATTACTCAAAACACCGAAGCTGATGTCATTGTTGTTGGCTTGATTGGTGAGCGTGGCCGTGAGGTGCGTGAGTTTATCGAACGTAATTTGACGCCAGAAGCGCGTAAGAAAGCCATTATTATTGCGGCTCCTGCGGATGAGTCACCATTAATGCGCTTACGAGCCACATTACTTTGTCATCGAGTTGCCGAGTATTTTCGGGATAAAGGCAACGATGTGTTGTTGCTGATGGATTCTTTAACTCGCTATGCCATGGCGCAGCGTGAAATTGCGTTAGCATTAGGTGAACCTCCGGCATCAAGAGGATATCCACCTTCGGTTTTCAGTGTCTTGCCTCAGCTGTTGGAGCGTGCCGGTAACAGTGAGCATCCCGATGGCAGTTTGACTGCCATTTACACGGTTTTAGCAGAAGGGGATGACCAACAAGATCCTGTGGTGGATTCTGCCCGCGCAATTCTAGATGGGCATGTGGTACTCTCTCGCTCATTGGCGGAGCAAGGACACTATCCCGCGATTGATATTAATGCGTCGATCAGCCGTTGTATGTCAGGATGTACTCCTGAAGCGCACAGTACGCTAGCCAATCAATTTCGTCAGCTTTATTCCAACTATTTGCAAGTGAAAGAGCTGCTTCCTTTAGGCGGTTATCAGCCAGGCCAAGACCCTGAACTCGACCAATCGGTGGCGATGCACCCTCAACTCAAAAACTATCTATTGCAAGCGGCCAATGATGCGGTGGATTTTCAGACATCGTTAACGGAGCTGGCGCAGCTATTTCAAAACCCTAATTAAGTAGGAAGCCAAACGCTAACCAAAAACTATGGATAGTAAAATTCGTGCAGTCGGTAAAATAACCCAAGTAGAGGAATTACGACGTGATCAGATTGGTGCGCGTTTGGAATCTATGCGCCACCAAAATGAGCATTTGGCTAAGCAGCTACTGGCATTGTCTGAACTGAAAATATTAAATCACAGTGGCTCAAATCAAACCAATAGCATGGGGTTGATGAACCTTAACCTTGTTGACCAAATGCTGCAAAAAATGCTGAATCATCAAAAGCATGAGCAAGCGGTGATGGAAGCACAGTGTCAGTCGGTTCAGAAACAGCTGCAACAAAAAGCGGCCAGAGTACATGGACTAGAGCAAGTGCTGGATCGTTGGAGTAAAAAACAAAACTACGAAAAAGCAAAGCGTGAACAGAAGCTTATCGAAGATATCATCAACTCACGTATCAAGCGGCGTGCCTTGTAAATATCTGGACATTTATCCAGTATAAATTACCATTAGCTATAGAACCTAGGCTGATGGCACGTATACAATGCAATGGATAATTGATAACCAAACCCTCCTACTTTCAATCACTTCTATTTCAACTTGTCTCGGATTTTCCGCCGCTGCAATTCTGCACTTTAAGTCACGTCAGATGGAGCAGATGTTTGAGCAAAAAGCGCAGTTAGAAAAGACCGCTTTAGAGCAAGAAATTGAACGCTTACGCCACGACCTTCAAGACGCAAAGCAAGAGCTTGACGAACTGGATGACGAACGAGATAAATCGGCGTTTGAGCTTAAGCAAGCGCACGGCAAAGTCATGGCTGCAATGGAAAAGTTGCGTTACTTTGAAGCGGTGAAGCAAGAACGTCAGCAGTATGCGACTGACCTTGAATATGTGAAGCAGCAGCGGGCTCAGTCTGAAGCCGAGCTGCGTGAGCAGTTAGCGACTTATCAGCAACAACAGCGGTCTGACCAAGAAAAGCTTGAGCTTCTACAGCAATCTGAATTGCGCTTAAAAGAGCAGTTTGAACGTCTAGCCAACCAAGTGTTTGAAGCCAAAACGGCTAAGGTTGACGCACAAAACCGACAAAGTTTAGAGGGCATCCTGTCGCCACTCAAAGAGCAGTTGGAAGGGTTTAAAAAGCAAGTTAATGATAGTTTCAGTCAGGAAGCCAAAGAACGCCATACCTTGGTTTATGAACTAAAGAACCTACAACGTCTTAACGATCAGATGACCAAAGAGGCGATGAACCTCACCCAAGCGCTAAAAGGTGATAATAAACAGCAAGGTAACTGGGGTGAGGTTGTTCTGGCGCGCGTGCTGGCTGAATCAGGACTGCGTGAAGGTCACGAGTATCAAACCCAAGTCAGCCTGCAAAATGAAGCGGGTAAACGATATCAGCCAGATGTGATTGTTCATCTTCCCCAAGAGAAGCAAGTGGTTATCGACTCGAAAATGGTGCTGGTGGCCTATGAGCGCTACTTTAATGCTGAGACAGACGCCGAACGCGATCGTGCATTGAGTGATCATCTGATTGCGCTACGTAATCATATTCGAGGATTGTCGCAAAAAGATTACCATCAACTAAAAGGTATCCGTTCGCTCGATTATGTCTTGATGTTTATCCCGGTAGAGCCTGCATTCCAAGTGGCGATTCAAGCCGATCCGAGTTTGGTGAAAGAGGCGATGGAGAGCAACATCATCTTGGTTAGCCCAACCACCTTGCTGGTGGCGCTGCGTACTATTGATAACCTTTGGCGCAACGACCGCCAGAATCAGAATGCACAGGTGATTGCTGACAAGGCGAGCAAGCTTTATGACAAGTTGCGTTTGTTTGTTGATGATATGGAAGGACTGGGCGGCGCACTCGATAAAGCGAACCAAAATTATCAAGGTGCAATGAACAAATTGGCTACCGGAAGGGGCAATGCGATCCGTCAAGCGGAGAGTTTTAAGCAACTCGGTGTGGAAGTGAAACGCTCCATTTCTCCTTCTCTGACAGAAATTGCACAAAATGATGCGTTGGTGGAAAGACAACCAGACATGGATAAAGTAAACTGACCGTCTGCGGCGTAGGTGATGTTGCGCCGCCTAAGAGGAAGAATAATGACGGATAGTAACGTGCAATCAAATCAGCTTAATCAACAAGACGAAACCACACACTTTGGTTTCACAACAGTCGCGAAAGAAGAAAAAGTGACAAAAGTTGCTGAGGTATTTCACTCGGTAGCAGCAAAATACGACATCATGAACGATTTGATGTCTGGTGGTGTTCACCGCTTATGGAAGCGCTTTACTATTGATTGCAGTGGTGCGAGACCGGGTCAACGTATCCTCGACCTTGGTGGTGGTACTGGTGACCTGACGGCTAAGTTTTCTCGTATCGTTGGTGACAAAGGTCATGTGATTCTCGCTGACATCAACAACTCCATGTTGAATGTGGGGCGCGACAAATTGCGTGATACTGGTATTGTCGGTAACGTTCATTACGTTCAGGCTAATGCTGAAGAGCTGCCATTCCCAGATAATTACTTTGACTGTATTACTATCAGTTTCTGTCTACGTAACGTGACCGATAAAGACAAGGCGCTGCGTTCTATGTATCGCGTATTGAAGCCGGGTGGTCGCTTACTGGTACTTGAGTTTTCAAAACCTATCCTTGAGCCTCTATCTAAAGTTTACGATGCGTATTCTTTCCATCTGTTGCCGAAAATGGGTGAATTGGTAGCGAACGATGCAGAAAGTTATCGTTATCTTGCTGAATCTATTCGAATGCATCCAGATCAAGAGACTCTGGAAGGCATGATGAAAGACGCTGGCTTTGAGCAGACCAAATACTTCAACCTAACGGGTGGTATTGTTGCGCTGCACCGTGGATACAAATTCTAAGGACTGAGCTATGCCCTTTGACCCATTAGTCACCGCGGTGGTGGAAACCACGCTCAATACCTTAATCAAAGATGACGATGCGTTGGTTAAGCGCGTTGCACGTCTTAAAGGTCAGATTATTCAAGTTCATTTGCGTGAGTTTAATAAGTCACTCACTTTTGTGTTTAGTCATCAGTTGGATGTTCTTTCCAATTACGAGGGTGAGCCGGACTGTTATTTATCTTTAAACCTTTCGGTACTTCCTGAACTAAAAGAGCAGGCGAATATCACCAAGCTTATCAAACAGGATAAGTTGCAATTGGAAGGTGACATTCAGCTGGCTCAGAAGTTCTCTGCTCTGCTAACCGATTGCAAACCAGATCTAGAAGAGTGGTTATCCCGTGTAACTGGTGATGTGGTGGCACATACTGCGGTTCAAGGAGCAAAAGGGCTCTTTTCCTTCTTCGCATCACAAGCTGCAAAGCACCAAGACCACTTTGGTCAAGTATTAACGGAAGAGTGGAAAATTGCTCCGCCACCGTTAGCGGTAGCAGCATTTTGTGACGACGTTGATGAAGTGCGTAGCCAAGCAGATAGACTGAGTGTGCGTTTGGAGCGTTTAATTGAAGCGACATCAAGCGATGATTCTAATGATGCATCGGCGGAGCGCGCATGACTCCAAGTGAAATCAAACGTCTTTATCGAATCATAAAGGTTCAGCTTGAGTACGGCTTAGATGAGTTGATGCCCACGCATCAGCTCACCAAAGCACCGTTGCTAGCGCGCAAATCTTTGTTCTGGATGAAGAATAAACATCCAGACAAGCCGCTTGGTGAAAGGCTTAGGTTGGCACTGCAAGAGTTGGGTCCAGTATGGATTAAGTTTGGTCAAATGATGTCAACGCGTCGGGATCTATTCCCTCCGCATATTGCTGATCAACTTGCGCTACTTCAAGACCAAGTGTCGCCATTTGATGGACACTTAGCCAAGTCGCAAATGGAACTGGCTCTCGGTGGCCCTATTGAACAATGGTTTGATGATTTTGATATTGAGCCTTTGGCATCGGCCTCAATTGCTCAGGTTCACACTGCTAAGCTGAAAGACTCTGGGCAAGAAGTTGTCTTGAAGGTGATTCGTCCAGATATTCGCCCTGTCATTGATGCAGATCTTAAGCTGATGTATCGCATGGCTAGGATAGTGTCGAAAGCTCTACCTGACGCTCGCAGGTTAAAACCTGTTGAAGTGGTGCGCGAATACGAAAAGACCTTATTGGATGAGCTTGATTTAAGACGTGAAGCGGCCAATGCAATTCAATTGCGTCGCAACTTCGAAGGCAGTGAAGAGCTTTATGTTCCTGAGGTTATGCCGGACTTTAGTAGCGAAAGCTTAATGGTTTCTGAGCGAATCTACGGTATTCAAGTGTCTGATATTCCGACACTTGAAGCGAATGGCACCAATATGAAGCTGTTAGCGGAACGTGGTGTGAGCGTATTCTTTACTCAGGTGTTTCGTGACAGCTTTTTCCATGCCGATATGCATCCAGGCAATGTGTTTGTTAGCTATGAGCACCCAGAGAATCCGCTTTGGATTGGCTTAGATTGCGGCATTGTTGGCACGTTAAATAGCGAAGATAAACGTTATCTGGCGGAAAACTTCCTTGCTTTCTTTAACCGTGACTATCGTAAGGTGGCTGAGCTGCATGTCGACTCTGGTTGGGTGCCAACCGATACTAACGTCGATGAATTTGAGTTTGCTATTCGCATGGTGTGTGAGCCAATTTTTGCCAAACCTTTGTGTGAAATCTCTTTCGGCCATGTGTTACTGAATCTATTTAATACCGCGCGCCGGTTCAATATGGAAGTACAGCCCCAGCTTGTCTTGCTGCAAAAGACCTTGCTCTATGTCGAGGGGTTAGGCAGACAGCTCTATCCACAGCTAGACTTATGGGAGACGGCGAAACCATTTTTAGAAAAATGGATGGCGAACCAAGTAGGGCCGCAAGCTGTTATAAACGGAATTAAAGAACGCGCTCCGTTTTGGGCAGAAAAGTTACCGGAACTACCAGAGTTGCTGTACGATAGCCTTAAACAAGGTAAGGCTATGAATCAACGCATGGACATGCTGTATCAAGGATACCGTGAAACAAAACGGCAACAAGGTACAGGTAAATTTTTGTTTGGCGTTGGTGCAACTTTAATCGTATGCTCTGCCATATTACTGGGAGGGCCATATCAGCAGTTATCTGCATTGTCAGGCGCTGTTGGTATCACATTTTGGCTGTTAAGTTGGCGTACTTACAGACGTTAAGCGATAAACTCGTATTAATTTTTTATTTGTTAATCAAGACCCGAGGTAGAAAGAATGGGTGGTATTAGTATTTGGCAACTTCTTATTATTGCCGTGATCGTTGTTTTGCTATTTGGTACTAAGAAATTACGCGGTATCGGTGGCGATCTTGGTGGTGCGGTAAAAGGCTTTAAGAAAGCCATGAGTGAAGATGACAACACAACGGCGAAATCAGACACGAAAGACGCTGATTTTGAGCCAAAGAACATCGAGCAAAAGCAAACAGCAGACGCATCGACAGAAGCGAAGAAAGATAAAGAGCAGGCATAATTCGTGTTTGATATCGGTTTTTGGGAACTGGTACTCATTTCAGTAGTTGGTCTAGTCGTTCTAGGACCAGAACGTCTACCAACTGCAATCCGAAGTGTTTCTCGTTTTATCAGCTCTGCGAAGGCTATGGCAAATAATGTCAAAGATGAGCTTTCACACGAACTCAAGGTGCAAGAGCTTCAAGAGAACCTGAAAAAAGCTGAGAAAATGGGCATGGAAGACCTCTCTCCTGAACTGAAAAGTTCGGTGGAGGAACTGAAACAGGCCGCGCAAGAGGTGACTCGTCCTTATGCGAGTGACAAACCAAAAGCGTCGACATCGGAAGCCAGTGCAGAAGCACCAGCTGCTGAAGTGGCAAAGCCTGTTGAGAATGAGTCTCCAGAAAAAGATCTTAATAAGGGCTGAGCTTCAGCCCTTATCGTTTTCATTCCGAAAGTGCCAATGAGATAAACCTTCTCTTAGCACTTTTATTTTATTCGAGGTTTTCATGTCTAGCGTCGAACAGACACAGCCTTTGATCAGTCACCTGCTTGAGCTAAGAAATCGACTACTACGCGCGATTACGGCTGTGTTAGTGGTTTTTCTGGCTTTGGTTTATTTCTCCGGCGATATATACGATTTCGTTTCTAAGCCTTTGGTAGAGCGACTACCTGAAGGTGCAACGATGATAGCAACTGACGTTGCTTCGCCATTTTTTACGCCACTGAAATTGACGCTCATTGCGTCCATCTTTATTGCGGTTCCTTTCATCCTTTATCAAGTATGGGCGTTTGTTGCCCCTGGTTTGTATAAGCATGAAAGACGGCTGGTGATGCCATTGATGTTCTCAAGCTCGCTGCTGTTTTACTGTGGTGTGGCATTTGCGTATTTTGTTGTATTCCCACTAGTGTTTGGCTTCTTTACTGCCATTTCCTTAGGAGGGGTAGAATTTGCGACGGACATTTCGAGCTATCTCGACTTTGTACTTGCACTCTTCTTGGCGTTTGGTATTGCCTTTGAAGTGCCTGTCGCGATTATCTTATTGTGCTGGACAGGTGCGACGTCGGTAGACAGCCTCAAGCAGAAGCGACCATACATTATTGTTGGTGCGTTTGTTGTCGGTATGATGCTGACGCCACCAGATATGATTTCTCAAACCTTGCTCGCCATACCTATGTGTTTGCTGTTTGAAGTCGGGTTGTTCTTTGCAAGATTTTATACTCGCAAAGATGATGAGGAAGAGTCTGAAGCAGAAGACGCATAAGCATCCAAAAACAATAAAAAATAGCGGCTACTTTGGCCGCTATTTTTTATTGTTGAATCGTTGATATATTGTACAGTCACGAACTTTATGTTCTTGATGTGCAATTGTGCCATCTCAAAGGTGAGGAAATGTCACGGTTTGATATGAATAAACAACAATTTATAATTTAAATAGTGATTTAGCATTTTGTGTAGTGATGTCCAAGATCTGCTGCTCACTCATAGTTCGAACGTCTGCGATACGCTTTAAGATTAACTCAGTGTAAGCCGGTTCATTTCGTTTACCACGATGTGGGACAGGCGCTAGGTAAGGACAATCTGTCTCAAGAATCACCCAGCCTAAGTCTAATTCTGGTATCACTTTGTCCATGCCGGAGTTTTTGAATGTTGATACGCCACCAAGACCAAGATGAAAGCCTAGGTCATTAATGGCTTTGGCTTCATCCAAGTTACCGCCAAAACAATGGAATACGCCAGAAAGGTTGCCATCTTGCTCACCTTTTAGCAGAGCTAGGGTTTCTTCAATTGAATCTCGGGTATGAACAACAACTGGCAAGTCGAGCTCTTTTGCCCAGTTTAGCTGGGTAATAAAAGCGCGTTCTTGTTCCGCTTTATAGGTCTTGTCCCAATACAGATCTATGCCTATTTCACCAACGGCGATAAAGTTGTGCTTATCAAACCAAGAGTAAATGGTTTTTAAGGTCTGCTCGACGTCGCCATCCACGTAGCAAGGGTGAAGTCCCATCATTGAGCGACACACCTCTGGGTAGGCGGCTTCGGTGGCCAGCATGGGCTCAATAGACTCTAAATCAATGTTGGGTAACAGGATATGTTCGATGCCTGCAGCGCGAGCTCGTTGTACGACCTCGTCGCGATCGTTATCAAATTCTGTAGCGTAGATGTGAGCGTGTGTATCTATCATAGTCGCGTCATTGTAGTTTCACTGATCAAATAATAGGTTGAGTATATCGTTTCTGATTTAGCATTTTCCAATTTTACTACTAGCATGATGAAACAAGAGTGATATGCTTGGTTTTCGCATTTGTCCAGACAAGGAGAGAAAGGTGTCTGTATCGATTCAAGGTCAATTCCCAGCACGACGTATGCGCCGTATGCGCAAGCATGATTTCAGCCGACGTTTGATGGCGGAGAATAAAGTGTCGGTGGATGATTTGATCTATCCAATGTTTATTCTTATGGGGAAAAACCGCAGAGAGACGGTAGATTCTATGCCGGGTATTGAGCGTCTATCTATAGACTTGATGCTGGAAGAAGCGGAATATTTGGCTCAGCTTGGCGTTCCTGCCATTGCTCTTTTCCCAGTCGTCACCCAAGACGCGAAAAGTCTTTGTGCAGCTGAGGCTCACAACCCAGAGGGTTTGGTGCAACGTGCAGTGCGCCTACTAAAACAGAATGTACCCCAAATGGGTGTGATTACCGATGTGGCGCTCGACCCGTTTACCACGCATGGTCAAGATGGCATCATCGATGAAGACGGCTATGTGCAAAATGATGAGACGACAGAAGTACTAGTCAAACAGGCGTTATCTCACGCAGAAGCTGGTGCGGACGTGGTTGCCCCATCAGACATGATGGATGGGCGTATTGGTCGAATTCGTGAAGCGCTTGAAGAAGCTGGCTATATTCACACGCAGATCATGGCTTACTCTGCAAAATACGCGTCAAATTACTACGGTCCATTCCGAGATGCCGTTGGTTCCGCTTCGAACTTGAAGGGCGGGAATAAGAAAAACTACCAAATGGATCCAGCTAACAGTGATGAAGCCTTGCATGAAGTAGCAATGGACATCAATGAAGGCGCAGATATGGTAATGGTGAAGCCAGGTATGCCTTATTTGGATGTGGTGCGTCGTGTACGAAGTGAGCTACAAGTGCCGACTTTTGCTTATCAAGTGTCCGGTGAATATGCGATGCACAAAGCTGCGATTCAAAATGGCTGGTTGAAAGAGCGTGAGACAGTCTTAGAGTCTTTGCTTTGCTTCAAGCGTGCTGGCGCAGATGGTATTCTTACTTACTTTGCTAAAGATGTCGCGGAGTGGTTAGCTGAAGAAAATGGTCAAGCAAAGACCTTCTTGAAATAGTTAGCTTAGATTAGCGACATTCTTGAGTGTGAAAAGCCGGTTGTATAAACCGGCTTTTTTGGTTTTGCCAATAACAGTTAGGAGTGAATGATATGTTGGTTCGTGAAGGAACGCTTGAAGAGGTGGTGAGTATCGTTGAACTTATCGAGGAATTTGCTCACAAAGAAACCATCGAAAGCCTGCAAGCACGCTTGAATGGTCACAAGCACCTGATATTAGTGGCAGAAAAAGCGGGAGTCTTGCTGGGCTTTAAAATTGGCTATCAGATTGATGAGGCTAATTTTTATAGCTGGTTCGGCGGAGTCTCTCCTGTGGCAAGAAAACAGGGTGTTGCTCAAGTTCTGATGGAGTACCAAGAACGCTGGGCGAAGCAACAAGGTTACCAACACATTACGGTTAAATCGCGTAATCAGTTTCCATCCATGTTAAGGCTGCTGATAAAAAACGGATACTTTATCTATGATTGTGAGCCGAAGCAGTTAGTGATTGAAACCAGAATTAAGTTCATTAAGTATCTGTAAAATATAAATAAATGGAAGATGGGTGATGGTAATAAAAATTTAATGAGAAAAATTCTCAATTAGTTGTTGACGATTTAAATGAGAATGATTACTATTAACTCGTCCTAAGGAAAAAGGTTCTGATTACTTCAGTCGCACTAGTGAACAGATTTCAATCAAGCTTGGTTCTTTTTGACACGACATTGCTCACATTGCTTCCAGTGTATTTATAGCTTTTTGGTCGGTTAGATGTACTCAGATAATGAGATAACCTCCTCCTATTTTTGCTAGGCGACATCCATGATGTCGCTTTTTTTCTGTCTGGTGACTGAGTATTATTTGAGCGGTTATAAATAGAACATAATTCTGCAACGATTGCTTTCTGTAAAAGAAGGTTTTCCACATGGCGTGATCCTGAAAGGATCATAGTTATACATGTAGATCTGAATTTATTTACATATAAAACAAAGGATTAATTTAAAGTTTTTGTTCTTTTTCAGTTATCCACTTCGATTTAAAACAACTATATAAACAGACTTATCCACAGAAGATGATGTCATAATCGCCAATATTATTCTTAAGCTGTGTATATAGCCAGTGAAAGGTCGTGGCATAGTGCAATGAGACGTGGCATTCTTATAGCTTATAACCTGCAATCTTGGATAATTAGACATGGCTCATATACCAGACAACCCACTGATTCTCATTGATGGATCTTCCTATCTTTACCGAGCTTTCCACGCCTACCCAGAAACGATGAGCAATGGTGAAATACCAACCAATGCGGTTTACGGTGTAGTGAACATGCTGAGAAGCATGATGCGTCAATTTGCTTCTGAGCGAATTGCGGTGGTGTTTGATGCGAAAGGTAAAACTTTCCGTGATGATATGTATCCGGAATACAAGGCAAACCGTCCTCCAATGCCTGATGATTTGAGATGTCAGATTGAGCCTCTGCATAATGTGATTAAAGCAATGGGTCTGCCATTGATCTGTGTACCAGGCGTGGAAGCGGATGACGTTATCGGTACGCTGGCACATCAAGCATCGCAAGCAGGTATGCCTGTGCTTATTAGCACGGGTGATAAAGATATGGCTCAGCTTGTGGATGATAATGTTACGCTGATCAATACCATGACCAACGTAGTGATGGATCGAGAAGGTGTGGTAGAGAAGTTTGGTATTCCTCCAGAGCTTATCATCGATTATCTCGCTCTAATGGGCGATAAAGTGGATAACATTCCAGGTGTCCCTGGCGTTGGCGATAAAACCGCGACGGCATTGCTTCAAGGCATTGGTGGGATCAAAGATCTTTATGAACGCTTAGATGATATCGCACCGCTTGGTTTCCGTGGTTCTAAAACCATGGCTAAGAAACTTACAGAGCATAAAGATAATGCAGTTTTGTCTTATGAGTTAGCGACGATTAAGCTTGATGTCGAGTTAGACTGCACACCAGAGTCTCTTCTAAAGCAGCAACCGAACGTGGATGAACTGACAAAATTGTACGGTCAGCTTACCTTTAAGTCATGGTTAAATGAGCTACTTGAAGGTGGTACTGGTGAAGTTGAAGCAGTGGAGAGCGCAGCAAGAAAAACCACCAGTGCATCTCAAAGTGACGAACAATCTGAGATGGACACGTCACAAGTCACCATTGATCGTAGTGCCTATGAAACCATCCTGACTGAAGAGAGTTTTAACAGCTGGTTAGAGAAACTGAAATCTGCTCCTGTTATCGCTTTTGATACTGAAACCGACAGCCTAGATTATATGGTGGCGAATCTTGTTGGTCTGTCATTTGCGATTGAAGAAGGGGTGGCGGCATATGTCCCTGTAGCTCACGACTATATTGGCGCGCCTGAACAGCTTGATCGTCAGTGGGTTTTAGAGCAGTTGAAGCCGCTATTAGAAGATGATGCTATTGCTAAGGTTGGGCAAAACCTAAAATACGATGCCAGCGTATTAGCTCGTTACGATATTGAGCTTAAAGGCATCAAATTTGACACTATGCTAGCGTCTTATGTCTACAACAGTGTTGGGGGCAAGCATGATATGGATAGCCTTGCTCTGCGTTTCTTGCAACATAGCTGTATCTCTTTCGAACAAATTGCAGGTAAAGGTAAAGCGCAGCTCACTTTTAACCAGATCGATCTTGAGCAAGCATCGCCTTATGCTGCTGAAGATGCTGACGTGACCTTCCGACTCCATCAGCGTTTGAATGCAGAGCTTGAGAAGAATGAAGCGCTGAATCGTATCTACCAAGATATTGAAGTACCGCTGGTGCCAGTTCTGTCTCGTATTGAACGTACGGGGGTACTGATTGACGATATGTTGTTAGGCGCGCAGTCTCAGGAAATTGCAGCAAGACTGGATGAGCTGGAGCAAAAGGCGTTTGAAATTGCCGGACAAGAGTTCAACTTAAGCTCGCCAAAACAGCTTCAAACCATTTTCTTTGAGAAGATGGGCTTACCTGTAATCAAGAAAACACCATCCGGTGCGCCTTCTACTAATGAAGAAGTGCTACAAGAGCTAGCGCTAGACTATCCATTACCAAAGCTGATTTTGGAATATCGTGGGTTGGCTAAACTGAAGTCGACTTATACTGACAAGCTTCCTAAGATGATCAATCCAGAGACTGGCCGTGTTCATACGTCATACCACCAAGCCGTAACGGCGACTGGCCGTTTGTCGTCGACTGATCCAAACTTGCAGAATATTCCAATTCGTAATGAAGAAGGACGCCGTATTCGACAAGCGTTTATTGCACCGCATGGATGGAAGATTCTTGCAGTCGACTATTCTCAAATTGAACTACGAATCATGGCTCATCTGTCTGGTGACAAAGCGTTATTGGATGCGTTCAAAAATGGCAAAGATATTCACGCGGCAACCGCGGCAGAGATCATTGGTGTCGATATTGATCAGGTGACCAGTGAACAACGTCGCCGTGCAAAAGCGATTAACTTTGGTCTTATCTATGGCATGAGTGCATTTGGCTTATCTAAGCAGTTGGGTATTCCTCGTGGTGAAGCACAACAATATATGGATACCTATTTTGAGCGTTATCCAGGTGTGATGCAGTACATGGAAGACACGCGCTCATTGGCTGCTGAAAAAGGTTACGTGGAAACCATCTTTGGTCGTCGTCTACATCTACCAGAAATCAAATCGCGTAATGGTATGCGTCGTAAAGCAGCGGAGCGAGCGGCGATCAACGCGCCTATGCAAGGTACTGCTGCAGATATCATCAAGAAAGCGATGTTACTCGTTGATGAGTGGGTGCAAGCGGAAGGTGAGGGTAAGGTTAAGCTTCTTATGCAAGTACACGATGAACTGGTATTTGAAGTGGAATCGTCATCTTTGAGCGAAATTGAAAGTAAAATACAAAAATTGATGGAATCAGCAGCAGAGCTTGATGTTCCATTGGTTGCGGAAGCTGGTCACGGTGACAACTGGGATCAGGCTCACTAGACAATTTTTGAGCAATTTGAGCAAATTAACATGAGCCAGCGCACAGTCGTTGGCTTTTTTTTGTCATTAAAAAAGTTTTTATATCTAAAACAGTTATGTCTATTAACAAAACTTTCATGAAAAAAAACTACAAAAATGGTTTCATTTTCTGATCAGTTGTTGTACATTAGAACGCGTAGGGTACAGAGGTAAGATGTTCTATCTTTCAGACCTTTTGTTTCACGTTATTGGATTAGGCTGATTCAGCCGCCCCAGTCAGTATTTGACTGGGGCGTTTTTTCTTGTGGCAAAGAAAATTTCCCTACCGCATCATCACTTAAACGCCTTGTCATTTTTCTTCTGTTTTGACGCCCATTTACCATCCAATTTGTAATTTAACGACCTTCACAGTATTGATAATTTACACATAGAACTAAGCCATCTTTAGAGGTTTGTAATTCAGGTGTAACTATATGAAAAATAAAGATTAGGATGAGTTTTGTTACGAGAGGGATTTGGGGTGGTAGAGAAGACTAGCTCACATTTTGCGTGGTAGGCAATTGAATTATCAACGGACTTGATAGATTCTTTTTGCAAACAATAACTAAATCTTCTCTCTCCCATTGCCCTGCCAGGATGGCGGGGCGTTTTGTTTCTGGAGGCTTACTCTTCGATATCGTCGTTGATATCGTCTTCTAACATTTCAAATGCTGGAGCAAACCAAGTATCAAGTTTGCTGCGCAGTTGGTCGACACCAATTCCTTTCAAAGAAGAGAACGCATCTACTTGAACATCGCCACCAAAGGCCAGTGCAGCTTCACGAATTTTAAGCACTTGCGCTTTACGAGCACCGCTCTTTAGTTTGTCTGCTTTAGTCAGTAGCACTTGTACTGGAATATGAGATTCTACTGCCCATTGAATTAGCTGTTGGTCGAGATCTTTCATTGGGTGTCTGATGTCCATTAGGACCACAAGACCTTTTAAACATTTGCGCTTCTGTAAGTACTCACCCAGTGACTTTTGCCATTTCTTTTTCATTTCTAGGGGTACTTGAGCAAAGCCGTATCCTGGTAAGTCAACGATATGACAACCTTCATCAACCTTAAATAAGTTAATAAGTTGAGTACGGCCTGGAGTTTTACTGGTTTTAGCCAGAGCTCTTTGGTTCGTTAGACGGTTTAGTGAACTCGATTTACCTGCATTGGAGCGTCCTGCAAACGCGATTTCGATTCCTTCATCTTCTGGCAAGTGACGAATATCAGGTGCACTTGTTATGAAATGCGTGTTTTGATAATGAATTTTTACGCTCACTGTTAACTCCATCTCGACTTTGTGTAGTCGATTGATTACTTTTTTGTGAAATTGTGTAAAATAACCGTGCTCGGCATATGGCCACACATTGTACCATGAACGGTATTAATTGCCCGTGTTACCTCACTTTGTCCTTTTGGCACCATTCTGTTGGGTTTCGCGAGGCGTGTAGTGGTACTGGAAGCTTGATAATTATAATGGAATGTCATGAAAAAATTAGCGCTAATCTTGAGTCTTGTAGTCAGCTGCTCAGTATGGGCCCAAGGCGATATTGAAGCTGGTAAAGCAAAATCCCAAACCTGTGTTGCGTGTCACGGAGCTGATGGTAACAGTCAGTTAACCATGTACCCTAGCATTGCTGGTCAACACGCCAAATATATTGAAAAACAACTAAAAGATCTGAAACTCGGTATGACGAGTAGTGGTAAACAAGGTCGTTACGATCCTGTGATGAGTGGTATGGCAATGCCGCTATCTGAGCAAGATATGGCGGATCTTGCTGCGTATTACTCTTCAATGCCTCTAGCACCAAACAGTACCCCTGAGAATGTCGTTGACCAAGGTAAAGTACTTTACATGGCTGGTGATGCAGAACGTGGTATTACGGCTTGTATTGCTTGTCACGGCCCTCGTGGTAACGGTACAGAACTTTCTGGTTTTCCTAAAATTTCTGGTCAACACGCTGAATATGTTAAAGCTCAGTTAGAGAAATTCCGCAGTGGTGACCGTGCTAACGATATGAACGCTATGATGCGTGATATCGCTAAGAAGCTGAATGATGATGATATCGACACCCTATCTAAGTATGTAGGCGGTCTACACTAATCCAATTCAACGTTGCAACAACTTAGCAGCCCAACAATAGTTTCTTTACGCCAAACCGAGCGAACAATGCCCCTTCGAATGAAGGGGCATTGTTGTTTTTGGTGACTTATCTCACGAGTTGCTCGTTAAGCGTGTTGCTCTCATTGTTCTACTTGGCTGATGAGGTTGTGAGATATTTGCCATACTTGCTGTCACTAAACTGCCAGTAACTAAATTTAAGTGTTTGAAATTAATGATTTTTGTTCATTCTTCTGTAAAGGCAACATGAAAAAAGCGCTCTGCAGGTTGTTTTCAATCCTCGCTCGGGTAAATTGTTCCTTGTCGACAGGAAGTAGGCACAGGGATTTCAGACCAAGATGGTTTTCAAGGATGTCTAACTAGGAAGGTTAGAAGAAACACAACGGATTGGCTTGTACTAGGAGTACAGGCGGATAAGGATGGTCAACTTTTCTCAGGATGAGAACTTAAACGGACAGGGTTTAGGAAGAACTCGCGCAAATGGCTTTGCTAGGGAACGCGAAAACGCATCAGGATGATGACAAACAAGAATTAGCAGTGGAAGCACAAATAACAAACGGATATTTGTGAAGCATCAAAAGATGCTAACAGTTTCGCCGTATGGCGATAGAAAGCGACAGGTCTTCCTGTCGCTTTTTTTACGTTTGCTCACAAGATAAATGACATTAGTTATCATTTGTCTTGTGAAGTTAATTGATATCGATTATCATTTGCACTCTTTCGGAGGGTGGGAAATGAAAAATCAAACGAGTCGTGAGTCAGAGCATTTTGATGTGCCAACTAAGTTGCTTCGACCTCTTTGGTTTCGAAGTCGCGAAAGCCTATTAGATGATGGCATTATTTATGACCCTATTGCAGCTCATGCTTGCCGTCGTTGTCATCTCGCTCCCGATTGTCTCACCGGTAATGTAGATCAAAGTCAGCTTCTCCATGCCACTCTGACACAAATTTGTGATCTTCAAGTAAAGCGCTTTCTCGAAACCAACCCTGATGGCTGGGTTATCAACGTTGGAGCTCGGCTCGATACCCGATTTTATCGCCTTGATAATGGTCGTTGTCATTGGGTTGAAGTAGATACCAATGAACACCTTGTTTGGCGACAACGATTGTTCCATAAAAGTGAACGTTATCAATTAAGGTGCGGATCTATTGATGATATGAGCTGGCTACAATCTTTATCGGTTCCAAATGACAGACCTGTACTAGTGGTTTGTGAGCAAGCACTACTTGAAAGAAGAGAAAACCGCATTGCACACTTTATCCAATCGATCGGTTGCTATTTTCAACATGCTCAGGCGTGTGTGGTGTTGGCCGGTGATTTGACGACCTCGCGGTTGGGTAAAAGGATGGGAGGCGAGCGTTATCAACATGGTCTGCGCCGCCCAACTCAGAAATTGCTGAATTGGTTGCCGTGGATTCATAAAGTGTCACTCCTTTCACCCATCGACCAACATTGTCAGCGCTGGTCTAAGTGGCAACGTATTATCGCCAAGCTGCCACTTTATAAGCATCGATTAACACCGAACGTGATCAATATTGAATGGTAGGAGTAGGAACCTAGGGTCAATTAACGCTACTATAGCCCCAACTATTTTTTAACCACCACCATAGTTTCTATGGTGGTGTTGTTTTTGGGGTCTGCGTGTTTCGACAATATTTCTCTACTCTGTCTAATATTGAACTTCATCGCCGTGTCTTGCTATTAGCCATTCCCATGGTGCTTTCGAATATTACCGTGCCGCTTCTGGGGTTAGTGGATGCCGCAGTTATTGGTCATTTAGAGCATTCTTGGTATCTCGGAGGCGTGGCACTCGGTAGCACGATGATCAGTGTGACCTTTTGGTTACTCGGCTTTCTTAGAATGTCGACAACTGGGCTGACAGCTCAATCTTTTGGTGCTCAGGATAATCGGCAGCTCGCCTTAGTATTTTTGCAGGGAACACTGATGGCGTTGGGCTTTGCGTTGGCATTTTTATTGCTGCACAGCGTCATCGCCGACCTTGTCTTCTCATTGAGTAGTGCTAGTGAGGATGTGAAATACTATGGTCACCAGTATTTTTCGATCCGTGCTTGGAGTGCGCCTGCGTCACTACTCAACTTTGTACTACTGGGTTGGTTACTGGGTACACAAAATGCCAAAGCACCGATGTGGATGGTAATCATCACCAATGTAGTCAATATTGTGCTTGATGTTCTATTTGTCATCGGCTTGGGCTGGAAAGTCGAAGGGGCGGCGTTAGCATCTGTGATCGCCGATTACTCGGGTTGTGCTTTCGGACTTTGGTGCGTATGGCGTACTTGGAGTCATCGTCAGTTGCCTGCTATACGCTCATTGCTGTCCGGTGTCGCAAGTGATATTGGTCGTTTTGTAAAACTGAACCGAGATATTTTCTTACGCTCTCTTTGCCTACAAGCGACGTTTAGCTTTATGACCTTCCAAGGTGCGGCTTTTGGTGATGACATTGTGGCTGCTAACGCTGTGTTGATGAGCTTTTTAATGATCATCTCTTATGGCATGGATGGTTTTGCTTATGCGATGGAAGCCATGGTCGGTAAGGCGATCGGTGCAAAGAGTCGAACGGCGCTAACCGAGTCGCTGCTTGCTACCTTCTTCTGGAGTTTGATTATTTGTAGTGGTCTGACGGTGGTCTTTATGGCGTGGGGCAGTAATTTGATTGGTTTAATTACCAGTATTCCCGATGTCCAACAACAAGCGATGGTGTTCTTACCTTGGTTGATTGCTATGCCTTTGGTGTCGATGTGGTGTTTCTTGTTTGATGGCATCTTTATTGGAGCCACTAAAGGTCGAGATATGAGAAACAGCATGTTTGTTGCGACCTGTAGCTTCTTTGCCATTTTCCACATAACAAGTGGAATGGGTAATCATGCACTTTGGTTAGCCATGCTGAGTTTTATGGGAATGAGAGGCTTTGGGTTAGCCATGATCTTTTTGCATCAATGGCGCAGCAAAACCTTCCTCGAAGCATAAAAAAGGCGGCTATCAAGCCGCCTTTTTTTACTTTCGTTAAACACTAGAATAAGCGATTCAAACCATTAAGCGCCGCTACGCGGTAGGCTTCAGCCATGGTTGGATAGTTAAAGGTCGTGTTAACAAAGTACTCGATGGTATTTGCTTCGCCTTTTTGCTCCATTATCGCTTGGCCGATGTGGATGATTTCCGCAGCACGCTCACCGAAACAGTGGATACCTAAGATTTCTTTGGTTTCGCGATGGAACAAAATCTTCAAGCTTCCCACGTCTTTGCCAGCAATCTGAGCTCGAGCAAGATGTTTAAACGATGAACGCCCTACTTCGTAAGGGACTTTTGCTTCGGTAAGTTCTTGCTCTGTTTTACCGACAGAACTGATTTCTGGAATGGTATAGATACCTGTTGGAATGTCTTCAATCAGTTTACCGTCTGCTTCACCTTGCGTGATGGCTTGGGCGACGAAACGGCCTTGGTCATAAGCTGCACTAGCCAAACTAGGGTAACCAATTACATCACCCACGGCATACACGTGGTCAACATCGGTTTGATAGTTACTATCGACTTTCAGTTGTCCACGAGAATCAGCACTTAGGCCCACTGCAGATAAGTTTAACGCGTCAGTATTACCCGTTCGGCCATTTGCATACAGTAAGCAGTCAGCGCGCATTTTCTTCCCTGAGTTCAGATGAATGATGACGCCGTCTTCGGTCCCTTCTATTTTGGCGTAGGTTTCATCATTACGAATCATCATGCCGCTGTTCCAGAAGTGGTACGACAGTGAGTCAGACATTTCATTATCTAAAAATGCCAGCAGACGCTCGCGAGTATTGATAAGGTCTGTTTTGACATCTAAGCCACGGAAGATCGAGGCGTATTCACAACCAATAACCCCCGCACCGTAAATAATGATGTGCCTTGGGTCATGTTCTAGTGACAATATAGAGTCGCTGTCGTAGATACGAGGATGGGTAAAGTCAACATCGTCTGGGCGATAAGGTCTAGAGCCTGTCGCGATAACAAATTTATCGGCCGTGTAGGTATCGACGGTGCCGTCAGTTTTCGTGACTTCCAGAGTATTTGAATCGACGAAGCGAGCCGTGCCAAACAGTAACGTACACTCATTTCGGTCATAGAACCCTTGGCGCAGTCGAGTTTGCTTATCTATCACGGTTTTGGCATGACCAAGAATATTAGAGAAGGTAGAGTGGAGGCTGGTGTTATTGCCACAGAACAGTGGGTTGCTGTTGAACTCGATAATACGGCTGACCGCATGTCTGAGTGCCTTTGATGGGATAGTGCCCCAGTGAGTACATCCACCACCAACGCTGCTTTCTTTTTCTATGATGGCAACGTTCAGTCCTGCTTTAGTCAGTCCCATAGCAGCACCTTCACCACCGGGTCCACTTCCTATCACGATGGCATCAAAATGTTTGGAGCGACTCATAGTGTATATCCTCGTTGTACCTAACTGCATCACGCAAAAGACCTCCAGTTAGGCTTGCCTATTTAGGCACAACAGCAGGCATTGCGGCGTTAACATTGCTTAAATTCTTGTTAGCGAGATTCTAACGGATTATTAACCTTGGTAAACCAAGTTGCCGTGATAGGGTGTGAAAGATCACGAGATTTGTCTTAAGTTGCCATACCTTATGTGGTTTAGCCTTTGTAAGCTGCCAATTTTATAGAATATGTTGAGTTGCAAAGTGAAGTGAGACTTACAAAGTGTTTTATTAAAAATCCTTTTGCATAGGCTTATACAAACAGGCTATTCGCGCTATATTACCAGCACTCCCTCAATTACCGTATGAATGGTAGTCAACAAGTAAACCTAGGTAAAACATGAAATCAATGGGTATCCGTGCACAACAAAAAGAGAAAACGCGTCGTTCATTGATCGATGCTGCTTTTAGCCAGTTAAGTGCTGATCGCAGCTTTTCAAATTTGAGTTTACGCGAAGTGGCACGAGAGGCTGGTATTGCACCAACGTCCTTTTATCGTCACTTCAAAGACATGGATGAGTTGGGACTCACCATGGTAGATGAAGGAGGCTTGTTGCTGAGACAATTGATGCGACAAGCGCGCCAACGTATTGTCAAAGAAGGTAGTGTGATTCGTACTTCGGTTGAAACCTTTATGGAGTTCATTGAAAGTAGTCCTAACGTTTTTCGCTTATTGTTGCGAGAGCGTTCGGGTACATCATTTGACTTTCGAGCCGCAGTCGCTCGTGAGATCCAGCATTTTTCAGCAGAATTAACCGAATACCTTGTGAGCACGGGCATGGACCGTGATGAAGCAATCGCTCAGGCTGAAGCTTCGGTTATCTTGGTATTCAGTTCTGGTGCTGAAGCACTCGATCTTAATAAGAAAGAAAGATATGAACTGGCAGAAAGGTTAATTGTCCAACTTAGGATAGTTGCCAAAGGCGCACACTGGTATCGCAAAGAACGTGAAAGAAACCGTCAAAAAGAAGGGTTGAACTAATGTCCAATGAAGTATCCTCCGAAAGCCGTAATAGCGGTAAGAAAACCCTAGTGCTAGCACTTATCGCTGGTATGTGTGGTAATGCAATGTTGTCTTGGCTAACTGTTAGCGAAGTCGCATTCTCTATTTTCCCTCTGATAGCTCTTGTTCTATCTGTTCAAGCGCTATATCAAGAGTACCTAAAGAACCCAATTCCAGAAGACTTCCCGATGGTAGGTTTGGCTGCGTTTTTTGTTGGCGCATTTGGTCATTCGGCTTTCACTAAAGCCCAGTACCCAGATGCCGGCTCCAACTTCTTCGCGATCATCGTTGTATTGGTTCTACTGTTCTGGATTGGTAAGAAACTTGGCTACATTATGAAAGAAGCCTAATAGGTATTATTAATATCCGCGAATAAAAAACGAGCCGCTTGGGCTCGTTTTTTTGTTTATGCTGTGGCGGATTACGCTTTACGTTCTAACAACACACCGGCTTCTATGTGATGAGTAAACGGGAACTGGTCGAACAGCGCAAATCGAGTAATAGTGTGAGTTTCACTTAGTACATCTAAATTGTCTTTCAGTGTTTCTGGGTTGCACGAAATATACAGAATACGTTGGTAACCTTGCACCATTTTACATGTATCAATATCCATACCAGCGCGCGGTGGGTCGACAAAAATCGTGTTGCAGTTATAGCTTTTCAAATCGACATTCTGTTGCTGTAGACGGCGAAATTCACGCTTTCCTTCCATCGCTTCAGTGAATTCTTCAGCAGACATTCGAATAATTTGTACATTATCAATCTTGTTTTCAGCGATATTGAATTGTGCCGAGTCAACTGAAGGCTTGGCTAACTCTGTCGCGAGAACGCGTTCAAAGTTTTGCGCCAATGCAAGTGAAAAGTTGCCATTACCGCAGTAAAGCTCCAGCAAGTCACCTTTGCTTTCTTGGGTACAGTCCACCGCCCATTCCAGCATTTTCTGAGCCACGGGACCATTTGGCTGAGTGAAGCTATTCTCTACTTGTTGGTAGTGGTATGGCTGACCATTTACATGCAAGGTTTCTAGCACATAGTCTTGGTCTAAGACGATTTTCATCTTACGAGCACGGCCAATGAGGTTGAGTTTGAACCCCTCATCATTAAGGCGTTGCTTGAGGGCTTTTGCTTCTGCTTTCCAAGCATCATCTAATTGACGGTGATACAGCAACGAAACCAGAATTTCACCACTGAGTGTAGAGAGAAAGTCTACTTGGAATAGTTTCTTACGCAGAACGTCATTACCTTTCATTGCATCCATAAGCAATGGCATCAAATCGTTGATGAGGCGGCTTGCTGCTGGAAATTGGTCAACGCGATACTTTTCACGAGTTTCTTGATTGAACATGATGTAATACATGTCCTCTCCTTCGTGCCAAACGCGGAATTCTGCACGCATGCGATAGTGCTTCTCTGGAGAAGTAAATACTTCGAGTTCAGGAGCAGAATAAGGCGCCATCATATCGATCAATCGTTGAGATTTTTCTTCGAGCTGAATTTGGTAGCCTTCTGGTGTGAAGTCGAGATTTGCCATTGTGGTTGCCTATCGTCGGTAATGAGTTTTTAAAAGGAGGGCAGATTTTATTCAATCTCCCGTCGTTGTCCAGTTTTTCCCAGAATTGTCTCTCAATATGGCTGGATATCTATAGCTTAGTTCAATCTGTTATAGACAAATTACCATGTTGTTAATACCATTCCGCCTAGCTGGTGTGAGAATGACAAAGGAATCTCACTGAAAAGGGAATCTGGTGTAAATCCAGAACTGACGCGCAGCGGTAAAAGAGAACGACCCCTCAAATGACACTGTACGAGTTACGGGAAGTCGAGGCAGTAGGTTTAGGTTCACTGTGATCCTTACGCTCTTGAGTCCGAATACCTGCCAGCAGCCAAGCTTCGTTAACCAACAACGCTAGCTTGGTAGGACTTACGCGATTTAGGACAACATAACAAATGAACAAATCATTTTTGGCGATAGCAGTGGCTGCATCGCTCTCTTCTTATGCTTCTTTTTCACTGGCAGAAGCAACAAACCCAAGTGAACAAAGCAAACTCGCAAATGAAACCATGGTCGTGACAGCGAACCGTGTTGAACAGCAACTGAAAGATGTTCTTGCTCCAATTGAAGTTGTTGATCGTGAGCAAATTGACGCTATTCAAGCTAAATCAGTTTCTGAGATATTACGACGTTTACCTGGCGTACAGATCGCAAACCAAGGTGGCATTGGTCAAAATGCCGAACTGTATATTCGAGGTCGCTCTAGTAAGAACACTTTGGTATTAATCAACGGTGTTCGAATTGGGAGTGCAACAACAGGTGCTGCGAATCTGTCAGCCATTCCTCTTGATGGTGTGCAACGTATCGAAATTATCCGTGGTGCCCGTGCTGCGGTATATGGTTCTGATGCCGTAAGCGGTGTGGTTAATATTATCACCACTAATAAAAATGGCTCTCCAAGTAGAGTTAAAGCTGGAGCGGGAAGCTTTGGAAGTTACAACCTTGGTGGAACATTATCGTTAGGTGATGCGGAGAATGGATGGCTCAATCTGACAGCCACTCATCAGTCTAGTAATGGCTACAATGTCCAACCGACCAGCACTAATCCAATAGATGCGGATGACGATGGCTATACCAGTCAATATCTAGTCCTCGATATGGGTAAACGATTGGATCAAAACTGGCAACTAAAGGCCAATGGTTATTACCAAAAACATAATACTGAATTTGATAACCCTTGGACTGGTGTAGATAAGTCAGATAGTGACTTGTACAGTTTTAGTGTTGCTGGTGACTATATGCGTAATAACTTTGATTCTTCGCTGACACTGACGACGAATCAAGATAAAGCGAAATCTTATGGTCAAGGAGAGCCAGAAGGGACTATTTCGACCAATCGCGTTGCAGTAAATTGGAATAACAACGTAAAAATCAATGATGAATTGAGTTTCTTGGGCGGCATTGATTGGTACAAAGATAAAGTTGATAACACAACTAAAGCTATGACTAAAGACACTCGAGACAATGGAGCCGTCTTCTTAGGTGCACTCTACAATCAAGAACGCTTATCACTAGAAGCTAATGTTCGACATGATGACAATAGTGCCTATGGAAACTACACCACTTACCAGTTAGGTGGAGGTGTGAATGTCACAGAGCAATTAAAGGTTGTAGCCATGCATGGAACAGCATTTAAGGCACCTACTTTTAATGAACTGTATTGGCCTAAAGAGTGTGGTCCATGGGGCTGTTATGAAGGTAATCCAAATCTGGTCCCTGAAGAGTCAGCTACCTCTGAAATTGCTTTAGAGGGTGAGTTTGCTTTATTAGGATTTAGATTAGGCGCTTATCGCAGTAATGTGGATAAGATGATTGCCAGTAATGGTTCAACGAACGTCAATATAAACAAAGCTAAGATTGAAGGTATTGAACTAGTAACTCGTTTTGATACCGGAGCGATTGAGCATGAGGTGTCGTACGACTATCTAGATGCTAAAGATGAAAGCACAGGTAAGGACTTAGTAAGACGAGCTCGCAATAGCGGGAAGTGGAATGCCTCATATAATATTGCCTCTTGGAGATTCGAGCTAAGCTACCTATATCAAGGGAAACGCTATAATGATGCAGCCAATACTCAAGTATTAGACCCTTATTCGTTAGTTGATATTGCCGGCACCTACTACTTTGATAACGGCCTAAGTCTAGGTGCGAAAGTTGGCAACTTATTCGATGAAGAGTATGAAACGGTGAGTGGCTATAAAACACCAGAACGTAATTACTACGTGAATGCCATGTATCAGTTCTAATAGCAAACAGCGCCTCCAATTAAGAGGCGCTTTTTAATAGGTAGTCCTAAATGAAAAACATCATCATCAGTTGGTCATCTGGCAAAGATTCAACCCTTACATTCGAACGACTAATGGAATCTCCAAATTATAATGTCGTTGGTCTTTACACCACTCATGTTAAAGGTGAGGTTCCATTTCAAGTAACCCCATTAGAAGTCGTTCAATTGCAAGCAGATAGGTTAGGGATGCCATTAGTAACGATAGAGCTGCCAGAAGTTTTCCCACCTAACGATGTTTACCAAGCGCTCGTTATTGAGGGGGTAAAATCTTCTGGCTTGGCAGTAGATGGGATAGCATTTGGTGACATGTTCTGTAATGGAATTGTTGAATATAGAAAAAGCTATGTCGAACCAGCGGGGCTAGAGGCGGTTTTTCCTTTGGTTGGTGAAAGTAGCGCAAAGCTTGCACAGGAGATCATTGCCAGAGGGATTGAGACAGTGTTGGTTACCGTCGATAGAAATGTGCTTTCGGAAACATTTTGTGGAAAAGTTTATACCGACGAGCTTATTCAAGAATTACCTAATAATGTTGACCCTTGTGGAGAAGATGGGGAATTCCATACCTTAGTCTGTAACTCGAGGTATTTTAGTCACCCTATTTCCATTCAACAGGTTGAAATTGAATCAGCGCCGAGATTCAGTCATCTAAGATACAGCGTTGAGTCAGAACTTCGCGGATAAGTTTACCGACAATAGGGTTATGAGTATTATGTTGGCGAACAGGTTAGTAGTGAGCGTGATACGTTAATCAATGAATCGAAAAAATATACTAATATTTGACTCTGGTGTGGGGGGACTTTCTGTATTTAAAGAAATAGTCCAACGCTTACCTCAAGAAAACTATATCTATCTATTCGATAATGAGGCGTATCCCTACGGTGAATTAGCACCTGAAACACTAGTAAACCGCACCTGTACACTGATACAACAAATGATGCAGCGCAAAGCGGTCGATATTGTTGTTATTGCTTGCAATACGGCCAGTACTATTGTGCTCCCTCATTTAAGAAAACGAATAGACATTCCTGTGGTTGGCGTCGTCCCTGCCATTAAGCCAGCTTCACTACTCTCTAAAACAGCAGTTGGCTTGATTGCTACACCAGCAACGATTACTCGCCAATATACTCATGACTTAATTCGTAACTTTGCTACTGATAAAGAAGTAAAGCTGATAGGTGATAGTCGATTAGTTGAAATGGCAGAGCAAAAGCTGAGGAATGAGCAGGTCGACCTTCAAGAGTTGGAACTCATACTTTCTCCGATTAAAGGAAAAATTGATGTAGCAGTATTAGGCTGTACCCACTTTCCTCTTATTAAGGAAGAAATAGCATTGGTATTGGGAGACTGTGTTGAATTAGTTGATTCAGGAGCCGCAATTGCAAGAAGAGTTGAAAGTCTATTGGAGATAAAAGAGGCATCTTTGGGACAAGGAACCATGGAGGCGTTTAGTAGTGCTCCTCCTTTTGAAAAAGAAGCACTAAATAAAACATTACGACAACTCTGTTTTACTCCTGTTCAGTTGTTGCCGATTCAGGGTGCTTCGGATCATTAGCAATACGCACTTTCAAAGTACGTTGCATATAATCCTTTTCATTTAGAGCTTTGATTGCCGCTTTTGCATCGGAGCTCGCCATCACGACAAAACCAAACCCACGTCGTTTACCTGTGCGTTTATCCTTCATTAACCTAACGGCAAATACCTCACCATGCTCAGCAAAGAGCTCCTTTACGTGAGATTCATTTGCTTTATAAGGAAGATTGCCGACGTAGAGAGTTTTGGTCGACTTTGTAGTTTCTGCAGATGGTGTTGGTGAAGCAGTAGAAAACTTAACAACAAAAAAGGTGGCTACTACACCGATGACAAAAGCAACAGCTGGTGGTACGTCAGCGAATTGAGAAAATACAATACCGCCTAATATAGCAATTGCTACTACAAGAAAAAGAGATTTATTGGAGTCCATATTAAAGTACTACTTTTTTATTTACGAATAATGGCATCTATCGTTAACAAATAGATATAAGAATATTACGTAGTTGAGTGTGATTTTTCCAATTAATTGGTGTGATGTATTTCAAATGTTGAATTTTTATCGAAAAAACACCGTATCGATGGCTTTTTGTGCGAACGAAAAATAAATTCAAAAAAACACTTGTCATAGTTTGAGTGATCTCTATAATGCCGCCTCACCGACACGGAGTGAGACGAAAGTCACAAAGCGGGGTCGGTTGAGAGAGAAAAGAAAGTTTGAAAAAAACGCTTGACTCTCAAAACGGGAAGCGTAAGATACGCACCCCTAACGACGAGACGCGAAGCGGCTTGAGAGTTAGAAAATGTTCTTTAAAAATATAGACCTATCAATCTGTGTGGGCACTCGTTGATGATAATCAAATTAGAAACTTCGGTTTCAAATTAGGTTTTCAATGAACTGAGTGACCAATCAAGTCGAAAGACTTGGCACAGTCAATTCATTATCGTTCTGTTGGAACGATAATAGCTTTAGATTACTAAGGTAGTTTAAAGTCAGTATTCATTGAGCCGA